>JABWBV010000529.1 GCA_013359445.1 Anaerolineales bacterium
GGCCACCGTCCGCCCGCCCGAACCGCAGGGCGCGAAGGTGAACTCCACCCGGTCGTCGAAGGCCTCGAAGGCGACGTCGCCGCGCCGGCCGGGGCCGGACAGATGGCCGTGCATCGATTCGAAGGTCAGGTACACGATCAGCGGGAAGGCGTCCGTCCAGTCCACCCGGCTGGTGTCGAAGCGCCGGTAGCGGCTGTCGAACCAGTCGCCGATCACCCAGCCCTCGTACATCTCGCCCAGCGCCGGCTCGCCGAAGCGGCGGATGACGATATCGAAGAGGCCCGAGAGATGGTCCACCTGGCCGTCATGCAGGTGCCGCCATAGGTTGCGCATCGCCTCGGCTGCCGCCCCGTCGCCCGCCCCCGCCGCGGCACCCAGCGCCGCCACCGCCTGCCACGCGGAATCGAAATCGGCCGCCGCGGCGGGACGTCCGGCCACCGCAAGGGCATGCACGCGAGCGTCCTCGGCCGCGATCGCCGACGCCTCCATCCCCTTGTCGGCCAGGTAACGGCGGGTATCGCGCCGCCACTGCGCATAGATGTCGTGGATGATCCGTGCCTCGGTCAGGAAGAAGCCGGCAAGCCCGGCCGTCGTCGTCACGTCGCCTTCGGCGATGGCCCGGGCCAGCAGCCCGTGGGTGCCGCGGGCCAGGCCGTCCCAGTCGTCGGCGCGGACGATGCGACCGAGGTCGGGGTGGTGGGCGGTTCTGCGGTGGGGAAGGCGGTGCAAGCGGCAAGAAGGAGGGTTAATACAAAGAAAGGCAGAACGGATAGGGAACGGGGGGGGAAGGGGGATGGGTGGCGCATTTAATTAAATGAACGAGGCGTGGGGATTGATTAAGGATGAAAGGGGGATGAGGGCGGGGTAGAATGATTATTTTACATCATTGTTCGACGGTTCATACCGGGGGATTTCAAGTGCTTGCTTGTAGTAAAATCTCATGCTATTCTATTACGCGTTTAACGCAGTTGGTTAGATTGTTTAACGGATTACTTATTCTTCGTCATTTTTTACGGCGAATGAGGTGGAACTTCCTACTCTTGGCGAGTAGTGGCTATTTTTTCATTTCTATTTTTGGAGGTAGTTATGCGAAATTCTGCTTTTAAAGCGATGGCGCGGGCGGCTGGCCCGGTTGGGTTGGTCGGGGCTGTCGGGGGCTTTCTCTCGGATGTTTTTCTGCCCCTGGCGAACTTTGCGCCGGTGGTGTTTGCCTTTTCCGTCATCGCGACGATTTTTGCTTATGTGTGGCTCTTTTTTGTTTTTAGACGCCACGGGCAGGCCAAAGCCTTTGACTCTTGGGCGATGGGATCGCTGGTGGCGGCGTTTAGCTCGGCGATGATCTTTGGGCTATGGTCGGTCTTTTTGAGTCTGGGGCCAGAGCGGGGGTATCTGGCGACGAATGTTGATCCGATTGCCGATATTCAAGCGCGGTTGTTGGGCATCGAAGAGAGTGTGGAGCAGATCGAACAAACTACCGAACAAACCGCGACGCAGGTTGCCCAATCGGCCACCGCACAGGCGGAGGGGTTTGCCTCGCTCGAAGAGGCGTTGGCAAACATCCAATCGGGGCAACAAGTGATCATCGAGAGTCCCGGCACTCCGCAGGAGTGGTACAACAACGCGCGGATTTACCAACTCCGCGGGGATACGGCCAACGCCATCACCGCGTATGAGGGGTTCATCGAATCTTCCCCGGACCTGGAGTTTGTGGACCCGTTTGAAGATTATGTGGATTTATTGACGGCGACCCAGGGCATTGCGCGGGCGCGGGAGATTTTTCAGGATTTAGGCAATCGGTTTCCCACCAACCGGACCATTCAAGTCATTTTGGCGAGTTTGTTGGATGGAACCGACGCCCGCGTGACCCGCTTGACAGAAATCACAAGTTTTAACCCTCAGTTTGGCCCGGCCTTCTTTTATTTGGGCCAAGAACTGGACCGCAAACTACGTGAAGAACTGACCAACGATTTGTTACAACGTCAGCAAACCGCGTATCAAACCCTCCTCAGTTTGGAACAGAGTCAGCAGTTTTCGGTTTTTTATGTCGACAAGGTGCGCGCACAGGAAAAACTCGATCTGGCGCAGTTGAATTACGAAGCCTACTCCCAAACCTCCAACGCCTTTGGCAATGTGGGCGTTGAAGTGACAGTGTATTCGGAAGGGGCGCTCTTTATCGTCATTTTGCCCGAAGTGACCGGGGAAGCGATGTATTATGGCATTGATGACCCCAACCCTTCGATCAACATGGGCACCTTGGACGTGGCAGGCACCACCTATCTCAATACCACCGTCGGCCCTCTGCAGGTGCCAGTGGGGGAGCACACCTTCTACTATAAATACGTGGACAAAAACGGCGTCGAAAGTCAGGTGTATGAAGAAGCCTTCACCATCCCCGAAGTGTTGGTGATTTGGACGGCGAACCCCCCTGATTTTTCTACGGGCATCCGCTCCGGTAATTTCCTGTTTATGATGATGTACGAAGACACAGCCAAAGAATATACCTTCAACTTCAGCCTGGACACCCCCGCGCTGGATCAGTCCCTCAGTGGCTACGCTGTCAATACCTGGGAGGTTACCGATATTCCGGTAGGGGATCACATCCTCTACATTCAAGCGGTAGGCGCGGATGGGACAACCTCCGCCGTCGTCGAATATCCGTTTACCGTCGAATAACCCTTTTGCAACAACGCCGCTGGACCCAGCGGCGTTGTTTTCCCTATGGATTTCCGCCCGATCATTTTCCTGGTAGCGGCTCTACCGCTTCTCCTGACCGCCCTCTTCCTCCTGGCGCGCGCGTGGCAGGGACAACGTGAGGCCTTTGCGGCCCGCAAGTGGCCCCGGACGACCGGGCGGATCATCACAGCCACGGTTGAAGAATCTATGATCCGCCAGCGAGTTCGCACCAGCGTCTCACGTTATCGTTGGGTGAAACGCTACACCCCCAGAATTTTGTACGAATATTCGGCCCAAGGTCGCATCTTCCGCGGGGCGCGGATATACTTTGGAGAAATCCTGTATTCCTCCGATCCCAATGACGCCTCCCGACTCCTGACGCGATATCCAGTGGGGAACGTGACGGTGTACTATAACCCCGTGAACCCTGCCGAAGCCATTCTGGAACCACGCGTGGGGCCGGGGACGATCATTTTATGGAGCGTCGCCAGCCTCCTGTTAATCACCATCGGATTTATCGCCCGGATTATTTTTACCTGAATGAAATTTCCTATGAAAAAACGTTCCTCTCTCCTCGCCTTACTCCTCGTTCTCCTCGCCCTCCCGTTTTTATTGCGTGCGCTCCCCTCCCGGGTTTCAGCCGGGGGACTGACCGTCCTCAGCACCACCCCCGCCGCGCGCAGTTTAAACAACCCAATCATCACCCCCATTACGATCACGTTTGATCGCCCGCTCAACCCAGCCACGGTCAACGCCAACACCCTGATGGCGTTTGGCAAATGGTCGGGCGCGGCGACAGGCTCAATCACATTAACCAACGCCAATCAAACCGCCATCCTCACCCCAGACGCCCCCTTCTTCTCCGGCGAGATGGGCATGGTCGTTCTTTCCGAACAGATTCAAGCCGAAGACGGAACCTTTTTACCCGATGGGGGCTATTCCTTCCAGTTTTGGCTGGATTCCCAACCCGGCGGGATGTCGTTTACCGTCATCGACACCCTCTCCACCCGATCCGAACCCAATCAGGACACCGTAGCCTATGGCGGGGTCGCCACCGATTACAACGAAGATGGCTGGGCAGACATCACCATCGTCAACGAACTCACCGCCGACCTACGCGTGTTCCTCAACCTGGCAAATGGCACCGGCCTGTACGCCGATTTCCTCGAACCCACTTTTCCCGTTGCCCAGCAAGCCAGTCCCAGCGAACCCTCAGATTTCAACGGGGATGGGCACGCCGACATCGCCGTAGCCAACATCAACGCCGACTCAATTTCCATCCTTTTGGGCAACGGAGATGGCACCTTTGCCCCGCAACAACTCGTCCCAGTCGGAATTTCTCCCCGTGGCATTGCCGCGTTGGATGTCGATGGCGATGGCGACATGGACATCGCCAACACGAATAATGGCAGTAATAATGTCTCTATCCTGCTCAACAACGGAAGCGGTGTCTTTGGCGCGCCAACGTATTTTGAAGGGGGTGGGAATGGCGAATGGGGGCTGGCCGCGGCCGATATGGACGAAGACGGGCGTCTGGACCTGATCGTGGGAACCTACGCGGGCAGTAGCCTCATTACCTGGCGGAACAACGGAAACGGCACTTTTACACAAATGGATACCGCCCCCGCGGGTGGGTCAGTTTGGATGCTCGGCACCGGTGACGTGAACGGCGATGGGCACGAGGACCTCCATGTCGCCAACGGATTTACCAACAAAGGCTCGATTTTGCTCGGCGATGGGGCTGGGAACCTCGCCAACCCCACGTCCTATGATACGGGGCAGTTAACCCTGGCAACCGACCTCGGCGACGTGGACGGCGATGGCGACCTGGATTGGGTCACCTCCAGTTATGGAAGCCAAAATTGGCGGTTATTCCTAAACGATGGCGATGGTTCGTTTACCTTCAATCGGGATTTTGCGGCCTCCAGCGCCGCCTCGTGTGCCCTCTTCGCCGACATCGACAACGATGGCGACCTCGACCTAGCCCTGATCGACGAAATTGCCGACACCGTGCAACTCGTGCGGCAAAATGGTGTCCCCGCCGCCACCCCTACCCCCACCTCTACGGCCACCTCTACCCCGACAGCCACCGCCACCAATGCCCTTACCCCTAGCCCCACCCTCCCCCGTACCTTAACCCCCACACCCACGCAAGACGTAAATGTGACCGCCACTCCTTCACCCACACCTTCTCCTACCTCATCACCAACGCCTGACCCGAAATTAATTCTCAAAACCTATCTCCCGCTGGTCAAACAACAACCATGAACCACTGGAAAGACCAATATTTTTCGGAACTCCAACGCGGCCAACAAGCCCGCGCCGAAGGCAACGAAGGCATGGCGCGCGTCTGTGCCCGCCGCGCCGCCGGGGAGGTGATCCGCGCCTATTACCAACGCACGCAGACCCCC
>JABWBV010000530.1 GCA_013359445.1 Anaerolineales bacterium
CTGGGTGATGTCATGGCGTTGACCTGCCGTCAGCTTAAACCGTAAAGAGTTGCCTAAGCCATCAACGCTCAGGTGGATTTTGGTACTGAAGCCGCCTCGGCTCCGGCCCAGGGCTTGTTGGGCTTGTCCGCCTTGAGCTTTGGGGGCTCCAGCCGCACAAGGATGAGCGCGAATGACCGTGCTATCCACGATCAGGTATTCCAAATCCGGGTCATCGCCAAAATATTGATGCAGTTGGCTCCAAATACCCTGATCACACCAGCGGGCAAAGCGTTTGTAGATACTATTCCAGTGGCCATATTTCTCTGGTAGAAATCGCCAGGGTGCGCCGCTCCGGTCTATCCAGATGACGGCTTCAATAAAGCGTCGGCACGTCGTTTCGTTACCAACATAGACACTTGGGCACTGGCGCAGAAAGGCGACAATTTTCGTCCATTGTTCATCTTTGAGTAGGTTTGTTGGCATTTTGAGCTATCCTCCTACTGATAGCTTACCTCAAATGTCAACACGCCCTAGTGAAATTCGTGCTAATTCGTGGCAATTTCAGGGCGGACTAGATGTGTTCCCTTGGGTGTACAGGAGATAATCATGCCCTTCAAAACCATCATCGAACCCTTTCGTATCAAAACTGTCGAACCGATCCGCCACACCACCCGCGAGGAGCGGGAAGCGGCGCTGAAGGAGGCTGGCTACAATCTCTTTCTGCTCAAAGCCGAAGATGTGCTGATTGACCTGCTGACCGACTCCGGCACGGGGGCCATGTCGTCGGCGCAGTGGGCCGGGATGATGCAGGGGGATGAGTCCTACGCCGGGGGCAAGTCCTTCTATCGCTTTGAGGCGGCAGCGCGCGAGATTACCCACCTCAAGCATATTATCCCCACCCACCAGGGCCGCGCCGCCGAGCGCATCCTGTTTGGCTCGACCCTTAAGCCGGGCGACATCGTGCCCAACAACACCCACTTCGACACCACCCGGGCCAACATCGAGTACGTCGGCGCCGAGGCGCGTGACCTGGTCATTGCCGAAGGCCGGGTTCCGTCGTCGCTCCACCCCTTCAAGGGGAACATGGACATCGACCGGCTCGAGGCCACGATTGCCGAGGTGGGTGCCCAGAACATCCCGTTGGTGATGATGACCGTCACCAACAATTCGGGCGGCGGGCAACCGGTGTCGCTCGAGAACCTCCGGGCCGTCCGCGCGGTCTGCGACCGCCACGGGCTCCCGTTCTTCCTCGACGCCTGCCGGTTTGCGGAAAACGCCTACTTCATCAAGCTCCGGGAACCGGGCTACGCCGACAAGACGCCCCGGGAAATCGCCCGCGAGATGTTCTCGCTCGTCGACGGCTGCACCATGTCGGCCAAGAAGGATGGCATGGCGAACATCGGCGGGTTCCTGGCTCTGCGGGATGAGGGGTTGGCGGGGCAGTGCAAAAATTTATTGATTTTGACGGAGGGGTTTGTGACGTATGGCGGGTTGGCGGGCTATGATCTGGAAGCGATTGCGGTGGGGTTGAAGGAAGCGTTGGACGAGGATTATTTACATTACCGGACGCGGTCGGTGGAGTATTTGGGCGAGAAGTTGCGCGCCGCGGGGATTCCCATCATCTGGCCGACGGGCGGGCACGCGATTTATATCGATGCGAAGGGGATGTTGCCGCATATTCCCCAGCGGGAGTATCCGGCGTGGGCGTTGTCGTGCGCGTTGTATTTGGAGGGGGGCGTGCGCTCCGTGGAAATCGGGTCGGTGATGTTTGGCCGCCAACCCGACGGGCGCGAGGTTCCCGCGGCGATGGAGTTGGTGCGGTTGGCGTTCCCCCGCCGGGTGTACACGCAGAGTCATGTGGATTATCTGGCAGAGGTGTGCTTGTATGTGAATGAGATCAAGGATCAGGTGCGGGGGGTGAAGATGGTATGGGGCGCGCCCGCATTGCGACATTTTACGGCGCGGTTTGAGATGGTGGGGGGGAGTTAACAAAATAAGAAGAACGAAGGTCATTTGGACCAATCACCCGGCCTTGTTGGCGTATCTGTAACTGCTCCGGCCAAGTGAGCAAACTTCCCCAAAAAAAGGATGAAAGGTGTACATCCCCTTTCATCCTTTTTTTGGGCTAATCTCTCAGTACACCTATCTGCCTCAAAAACTCCCCCCTAAAAAACCAAGCACAAAAACCAAAAGTGGGTGAAAATTAAACCATATGACCTCCAAACAGAAACATCTCATCGCGATCATCCTTGGAGTCGAACTCGGTCTCATCCTCTTCCTCGTCTTCTCCTCCCACCCTGTCCTCAGCGCGTGGCTCCCCGGAACCCCAACCCCTCTGGCCCTCGCCCCCCCTCTTCTCCCTACCCCCACCGCCCCCCTCCCCACCGAGCCGCCCCCCTCCGAAAATATCTCCCCCGCCATCGTCGCTGACCCCCTCGCCGAACCTACCGCCGTTTCTGCCGCCCCCCTTCTTCAACCTTCCCCGCCCGCAGACCCGGCCATCCTCGCCCGCTCGTATCCCGAAACCTTCGCCCAAACCCCGCCCATTTGGGCACATGCGCAAATTCCCTCCGCCCACGAAATCGTCTTCTTTCGCCACACCTTCGAAGTCCCCGCCTTCGCCAGCCTCCCCGAACTCCAAATCTTCGCCGATACCCGCTACGAAGTCTGGCTGGATGGAGAATGGCTGGGGCGCGGCCCCGCGCGTTTCTCCTGCGCCCTGCGGGAATACGATGTCATTCCCCTGCCCGACCTCGGCCCCGGCCAGCACCTGCTCGCCATCCTCGTGCAATGGGCACCCAACGCCCGCCGCTCCGAATCAAACACCCCCCTCCTCCAGGCCCGCCTCCAAACCTACACCCCCGACGGCCCCGTTGCCCTCACCCAAACCGGCCCGGACTGGAAAATCTACACCCCCAAAGCCTGGAACCTGCAAGCTGGCCTTGTCCACAACTGGGAACTCATCGGCCCGATGGAATGGCTCGACTTCCGCAACTACCCTCAAACCTGGTTCGAGCCGACCTACCTCGATACCACCTGGGGACAAGCTACCCCCACCCTCCTCTATCGCGCCGCCGCCAAAAACCCCACCCTTGCCAGTCGCACCTGCGTTCATCGGGACATCAAACTCCCCTACACCCCCACCTACCAACCCCGTACCATCCCCTTCCTCGTCAACACCCCCCTCACCCCTACCCTGATCGAATCCGGCTTCCTCTCCCCCAACCGGATCACCGTCCAACCCGCCCAAACCCAACCGACAGCCACCTACCCCTTCAACGCGCTTGAACAAGTCATGTTCACTGTCGAATTTCTCACCACCTCCGCCACCGCCAACATTACCGAAACCATCCAACTCGATAACCTCCCCCTCACCTGGTTCCCCGCGGGGGAAGCGCGCCCCGACGTGTGGGTGGGACGCCTGCTGATCACCCCCGGCCTGCACACCCTCACCAACCAAAACCTCAAAGCCTTCCCCATCTTCGATGTCTTCACCGATGGCCTGCAACTCACCCCCGCCGCCCTCCAACAAGGCCACCCCGGACACCGGATGCTCCTGGCCGAACCAGCCCCCGGCACCCTCGCCCCAACCCTCCTCTCCGGCGCAGGCCTAAACCTCCGTCTCGATCAAACCCCTGCCTACGTTGTCCTCGAACTCCCCCAAATCGTCCAGGGCCGCCTCACCGCCGAAGTCCTCGGCCCGCCCGGCACCCTCCTCGACATCGGCTGGGATGAGAAAAAACACCTGGGTGTACGCCCCCTCCCGTTCCCCGGCCTCATGCACCCCAACTGGAGTCAGGTAGACTCTTGGGTTTTAGACGGAAACACCCACACCCTCACCACCCTCGATTCCCGCACTGGACGGTATCTTGTGCTTGCGGTTTGGGGCAGTGGCCCGGTCGAAATCCGTAACCTGCGCGTTATCCAGGAAACCTACCCCACCTTTCCGCGTGGCACCTTTACCACGCCTGATGCCCGGCTCAATCAAATCTGGCAAATCGGCGTAGACACCGCCCACGTGAATATGTCCGATGCCTACGCCGACCCCTGGCGGGAGCGCGGCCAATGGTGGGGCGACGCCTACATCGTGGACCGCACCAACCGCGTTGCCTTTGGCGATGTACTTTTGCTCCAGCGTGGCTTGCGCTACATGGCCGATGGCATCGAAAAAGGTGTGCCTGCCGCCTTTGCCCCAAGTGGGCAAGAAGTCCACATCCTCGATTACGGCATGTTGTGGGTCCAATCCCTCGCCTCCTACGCCACCCTCACCGAGGATCAAGCCTTTGTCTCCGAGGTCTACCCTGCTTTACAAGCCTTCATGGCCTACCTGCAAAGAAAAACAAATGGCGGCCTCCTCAGCATTCCCCGTGCCCACTGGTCGCAAAGCACCTATCTGGACACTCGCGCCACGACGAGCCGCCACGGTCAATCTGCCGCCGTCAATGCCATCTACTACGATACCCTCCTCCGCGCCGCCACCCTCGCCGACATGGTAAACGACCCCCTCACCGCCGAAAAGTGGCGCACGCAGGCCGCCACCGTCAAAGAAGAAGTCAACGCCAAACTTTATGACCCGGCAACAGGACGCTACCACGCCACCCTCTTGAACGGACGTCTCTACGCCCCCGATCCGTTTGCCCAAGCCTGGCCCTTGGCCTACGGCCTTGTCCCGGAAACCGAAATCCCCCGCGTCGTCACTGCCCTGCAAGAACTCCTCTCCCCCGACCCCCTAACCCCCAACGTAGACATCTACGGGATGAACTGGGTGTTGGAAGGCCTGGCCCGCAATGGCTACATGCCCGAAACCCTGGCCCTCCTCGAACGATATTACGGCTACCTGATCGACGCCGGAGCCACCACCTGGTGGGAATCCTTCCTTGCCCCCGACCGGTACTTTGGCACGTTTTCCCACGGCTGGGGCAGTTCCCCTACCTGGATTCTCACCACTTACCTCCTCGGCGGACAATGGACTGGCCCGGATTCCTGGCAGGTGCGGCCCGCCCTGGCTGGAGTTTCCTCCGTCTCTGGCTCCCTGCCCATCGGTCAAAACGAACTGGTCATCCAATGGAACACCCCTTCCTGTT
>JABWBV010000531.1 GCA_013359445.1 Anaerolineales bacterium
ACCGGTTCGGCGATCCAGTTTCCGTTCAATTCGGTGGGGAAGGGGGTGGGGGGGGTGTATTCGCGGCGGAAAGTGAGAAGGGCGGGTTCGTCCATAATGCCGTTATCGATCCCTTTCAGCCAGTATTCAAAAAACCGGTACATTTCGTGCAACCAGTCTATGTTGGGGCCAGGGTAGCCGCTATCCGGGAGGGTGTGGGTCCAGTTACCGAGGAGGGCTTTACGCGGGGCGGGGCAATGTTGCATCATGCGGAGGACGGGATCGGTGTAACCGTCGTGCCAACCGCCGATGAGGAACATGGCACATTGAATGCGGGTGTAGTCCGGGGCGAGGGAGCCATTGCGCCAGTAGGGGCCATCGGTGGGGTGTTTGAGCCATTCGAGGAGCCAGGGGGGCGTGTTGTCCAGACGGGTTTTCCATTGTTCGGCCCAGTTTGGGTCCGCGTAGGCGAGTTTGGGGGGCATGGCATTCATGCCGACCTGACTGACGGCGTATTGGGAAAATTCGCTCGCGACCATGCACCCGCCGATGTAGTGAACATCGTCGGTGTAGCGGTCGTCGGTGGCGTACATGGGGGCGATGGCTTTGAGATGTGGGGGTTGGAGGATGGCAACCTGGATGGCCGTGAAGCCGCCGTAACTTTTGCCCCACATGCCGACGTTGCCATTGCACCAGGGTTGGGCGGCGAGCCATTCGACTGCGTCGTACCCATCCTGGGTTTCTTCGAGGGTGTATTCGTCCCGGGCCAGGCCTGCGCTGGAGCCGGTGCCGCGAATGTCCAGGCGACAGCCTGCGATCCCGCGTTGGGCCAGGTAGGTCATGCGTTGGTGATCGGCGAGGAAGCGGTAGTCATCTTTGCGGTAGGGGATCATTTCGAGCACAACGGGGAATTTTTCGTCCGGGGTGCGGGGTTGAGGGAGCCAGAGATTGGCGGAGAGGGTGATCCCATCGCGGGTGGGGAGGCGGAGGTTGTCGTGTCGTTGGATGGGGTAAAAAGCTGTCATGGGGAGGTTCCTAAAAAAAGATGCCGGTGTCATCAATCGCCATGCCCCCCAGCGTGAAAAAGAAGGTCGCCCCATGGCCCAGTTCAGCCTCTGCCCAAACATTCCCCCCGTGACGGTGGATGATGCGCTGGATGATGGCTAACCCCACGCCTGTGCCTTCAAATTCATCTTCCCGGTGAAGACGTTGGAACACGCGGAAAAGGCGGTCTACGTATTGCATGTCGAAGCCGGCTCCATTGTCGCGCACGAAATAGGCCAGGCCTGTTTCGGTGGGTCTGGTGCCGATTGTAATGCGGGGTTCGGGTTGATCGCGGGTGAATTTGATGGCATTACTGAGCAAGTTGGCATAGACTTGTTTCAGCAGGAGGGGATCGGCTTCGCACGGGGGGAGGTCCTCGAGCGTGAGGAGAATGCCGCGCCGTGTGATCTCAGTCTCTAGCTGTTCGATAAGTTCGGCAACTAAGAGGGATGGGGTAACTTCAGTTTTTTGAATTTTTTTGCGTCCGAGCCGGGAAAAGGCGAGTAAGCCATCAACCAACTCACCCATGCGTGTGGCATTGTGCCGAATTTTTTCTTGAAAGGACCGCGCCGGGGGCGAAAATTCGCTGGCAAATTCATCCAGCAAGATGGATGAATAGCCGTTGATAGCCCGAAGGGGAGTGCGGAGGTCGTGCGAGACGGAGTAGGAGAAGGATTCGAGTTCTTGGTTTGTCGCTTCGAGTTGGGCTGTGCGCTCAAGGACCCGTCGTTCTAATTCTTCGGCGTACCCGGTGAGTTGGGTGTGAAAACGGGCGTTTTGGATAGCGATGGCGACGAGATCAGTGACGACTTGTAAGACGGCAATATCTTCTTGAGAGAAAGCCGCTTCCACGGCGCTTTGGACGGTTAGCGCGCCAATGGCCTCGCCGCGTATCATCAGGGGAAGCGCCATTTCTGAGCGGGTTTCGGGTAAGAGGGGGTTGTCAAAATGGACGGCATCTAAGCCGACATCCAACGCGATGCGCGGGGTTTTATTGGCGATACTCCACCCGACCATCGACCCAGCCCCGACCAGGAGGGCGTGCTGACTGGCGAGCATTTTTTGCCCCGCTTCTCCGGTTCCGGCACGTAACACAGCATGGGTGTGATCTTCGGAGAGTAAAAACAACCCCACATAATAGTAACCAAACCGTTCCTGAACTAAATCGACAATTTTTTGGATCAAAATATCTGGCTCAAGAATAGAGATGGTTGCTTTGGAGACTTCGAGGGCGGTCTCGATTTTGGCCCGTTGGTTTTCCAACTGATGGATGAGGAAATGAAGTTCGCCTTCATTTTTTTTGCGCTCAGAAATATCGCGCACTATGCTTTGAATCCCTTGCGGTTGGCCGTCTTTGTCGTACACCATCATGGCGTTGACTTCGGTCGGGAGGACTCTACCGTCCTTGCAGATAAATTTTCGTTCGTAGAGCGGCACAGGTTGGCCCTTTTGGAGGGTCAGGATCCGCTCTTGCAGATTCGGACGATCTTCAATGGCGACGAAAGTTCCCACATCTTGGCCGAGGATTTCATCCAACGAAAAGCCCAACATTTTGGCGGCGCGCTGATTGGATTCCAGAATGCGTCCGTTAAGGCCAACGAGAAAAATGCCGTCGGTATGCGCTTCGAATAACGCGTTGTATCGGTTTTCGATATTGATAAGTTTCTCTTCCGTTTTTTTGCGTTCAGAAATATCCCGCACGACACTTTGTGTTTGAATGGGCAGACCTTGCTCATCATAAACCAGGGAAAGATTAATCTCCACGGGGAACTCTTGCCCATTGGCGCGTACCATTTTCCGCTCATAAATGGGGAGCGTTTGACCACCGACGACATTTTGCAATTGTGCCATCCCGGTATCCCGCTCGCCGGGGGCCACAAACTCCAGGCCGCGTCGCCCTATCATTTGAGTACGCGAAATACCAAACATTTCCGCACCCCGTTCGTTGACATCTATGATTGTCGAGTCAACCGACATGAGGATTACTGCATCGTTCGTCCTGTTAAAAATGGACTGATAGCGTTGTTCAAGTTTTTTGAAGGAAGCGGCTGTCTGCCGCCGCTCTGTAATTTCTTGTTGCGCCTGCTCCAGGGCATCGCGCAAACTCCGTAAAACGGTAAACAGCAAGACCATGATCGACATCAGCAACACGGAAAAGACCACCAAATAATCCACTGGCAAATAATGGATCAGGCTGGGGGGTGGATTATTCAAGTGGAGCATCAAAAAACCAAACGCCGCCCCCAACGCAATCCCCACAAAAATCAACCCGCCACGTCCCCCGAGAAGCACCCCCGCAAAAAAACAACTCACCAACAGCATATTGAACACCGGCGACAAAAGCCCACCCGATAAATAAGCCAGAATGAGAACAACCAGGGTCGTGAGTGAAATGTATAAAATCGCGGCCAGCTTAATTTTTCCCAACCCAATCAGGCGATACAGCGCCAAAACGATCCCACCCACCAAAACCAAGGGCAGGATACGCCCAGATGTGGGAATAATCAACAAGTTCAACGGAATTGCAATCCCAATCACCCCTAATGTAAACCGAAACACAAATTTGAGGAGATGCCCTGCTCGATTCACTTCTACCCCCTCAAACAGGGGAGGGAAAAAGAGTTGCGCTAACCAATGCCGCATGATGACCTCACCAAAATAAACCGCGGGGAATCAATAAATTAGGGTAACTGCCTAGGGTTAAAAAGAAAATTACCCGAAAAAAGGTTGGGTGGGGGATGGATATCCTCCACCCAACCTTTTTTCGGAAGCCACTTAACCCAGGCTGAGTAGTTACAAATTAAGTTTAGACTGCACATACTTTGTATTTTACACTTTCATATGGCGAGATGGCTAACTATTTTCCCCTTATCTGGTTGGAATAAAAAAAGGGTCTACCGGGATTAGATGGAAACCCGAATTTTTGTAGGTGAAGGGATGTATATCCCCTTCACCTACAAAAATTCGGCACTTTTCCTGTCAAAAACGGAAGAGCAAAAAAAGCCTCCTGTGGAGGACGCCTTTATCGTCTCACCGATTACCACGCATAGGCTTCAGGCGCTTCGCCACCCGGGCCGGGCCAGATTTCATCTAACCGCTTGAGGGCGTCGGCGTCCAGTTTGATCTCAAGCGCACGGAGCGCGCCGGTTAGCTGGTCCATCACTCGCGGGCCGATGATCGGGCTGGTAATGGCCGGGTTGTGCAACATCCACGCGAGGGCCACGTCGGCGGGTTGCTCGCCCAGTTCGGCGCAGAAGGCTTCGTATTGTTCCAACTGGGGGCGATATTTTTCGATATCCTTCTGACGATCCTCCCGTGCGCGGCGTCCGCCTTCGGTCTTCTTCAGCACCCCGCCCAACAATCCGCCCGCCAGCGGACTCCAGGGGATGATCCCCAGCCCAAAGGCGCGGCACGCCGGAATCACTTCCAACTCGATCATCCGATCTTTCAGGTTGTACAAGCTCTGCTCAGAAACCAGGCCCATAAAATGACGGGCTTTGGCCTCCCCTTGCGCCTGGGCGATCTGCCACCCCGCAAAGTTACTGCTCCCAGCATACAGCACCTTGCCCTGTTGCACCAAAACTTCCAGCGCTTGCCAGATTTCTTCCCAGGGGGTTTCCCGGTCAATGTGGTGGAATTGGTAGAGGTCAATGTACTCCGTTTGCATCCGGCGCAGACTGCCCTCCACCGCCTGGCGGATGTGGAATGCAGACAAACGGCGGTCGTTCGGGCCTTCGCCCATGCGGCCAAACACTTTTGTCGCCAGCACCACTTTCTCGCGGCGTCCACCCCCCTGGGCGAACCAGCGCCCGAGGATGTTTTCGGTTATGCCTTCGCCCATTTTCCAACCGTAGACATTGGCGGTATCAAAAAATTGAATCCCCAGTTCGAGAGCTTTGTCCATGATGGCAAAACTATCTTCCTCGGTGGTGAAGGGGCCAAAGTTCATGGTCCCTAAACACAAGCGACTCACTTTCAGGCCAGTTCGGCCCAGGCTGACATATTCCATTTTGATCTCCTTTATAGAATAAGTATTG
>JABWBV010000532.1 GCA_013359445.1 Anaerolineales bacterium
TGTTCATGTGGCTGACCGGTAACGCTTCCCCGTGGGTGCTGTTGACGTGGTTGACGCTGTACCGGGCGATTCCGTTGATCAAGATGATTTATACCGAGAAAGGGAAGGTGCTGAATAAGGCCCTAGGCGGAACGGGGCGAATGGAGTTGGAGTTTGCGCTTTTGTTGGCGGTGGGGTTGATGATTGGTTAACTCCTCCCCACCACCGCCAACCCCACCCCATGCACATCCCGTGCCAGGTCCGAAGCTAAAAACGCAATCACATCCGCCAGTGATTCGGGCTGAACCCACTTGCTGACATCTGCGTCCGGCGTGGCCGCGCGGTTTTGGGGCGTGTCAATCGTGCCGGGGATCACCGCGTTCACGTTAATGCCCAGCATCCGATATTCTGCCGCCATACTTTCCGTCAGGCGGAGGACGGCGGCTTTGGAAGCGCTGTAGGCGGCCTGATTGGCGCGGCCCTCCAACCCCGGACGGGCGGCGATACTGATGATCTTGCCGCGACCCTGTGCGAGCATATTCGGCAGAACGGCCTGCGCGGCAATGTACACGGTTCGGGCATTCAGATTGATCATAAAATCGAACGTCTCCAGCGGAGTTTCGTGTAACGGCGTCCCCGCGCGGAATCCGCCCACCGTGTTGACCAGCACATCCACGCGCCCGAACCGGGCCATCGTTTGCGCCACAACCGCGTTCACGGCGACGGCATTCGTCAAATCTGCGCCCGCGAGAAAATGATGGGGGTTGTTCGCCAGTTCGGGGTAAGCCTCGGCGAGTCTGTCAGCAGTCCGGTCCACCAACACCAGACTCGCGCCCCCTTCTCGAAACCGCGCCGCCAACGCCCCGCCCAAATTCCCCGAAGCGCCAGTAATCATCACAACCTGGTTGGAAAAATCAAACATGGGGACTCCTGTTTTTGATCCACGAAGGCTACCAAGAGCTCGAAGTTTTTCAAATTCCTTCGTATCCTTCGTGAACTTAGTGACCTTAGTGGATCAGTTTCTTATCCGACCTTCTTCACCGCATGTCCGCCGAACTGATTCCGAAGGGCGGAGAGCAAGCGGGCGGCGTACCGTTCATCCTGGCGGCTGACAAACCGCATCTGTAACGCCAGCGTCAACACCGGTGCGGGGACATCCAAATCTACCGCCTCGAACACTGTCCACCGCCCCTCGCCGGAGTCGGGGACAAACGGCGCAATGTCGGTCAGGTTCTGATCATCTTCCAGCGCCCGCACGGTCAAATCCAACAACCACGACCGCACCACACTCCCGTGTTGCCAGATTTCGGCAATTTGGTGCAGATCCAGGCCAAACTCCTTCTTCTCGCGGAAAATCTCAAACCCCTCCGCAAACGCCTGCATCATCCCGTACTCGATCCCGTTGTGGATCATCTTCACGAAATGCCCGGACCCGCGCGGGCCAACGTGCCCCCAGCCTTTATCCGGCGCGGGCGCGAGCGTCTCGAAGATTGGGCGCAGACGTTCGACGGCCTCTTTTTCGCCGCCGATCATCATACTGTACCCTTCGGTGATCCCCCAAATCCCACCACTCGTGCCCACATCCACAAAATGCAAACCCTTTTCCGCCAGTGTGGCCCCCCGGCGCATGGTGTCTTTGTAATTGCTATTGCCTCCGTCAATGATCGTATCCCCCGGACTAAGCCGTTCCGCCAACGCGGTGACAACGCTCTCCGTCACCTTTCCCGACGGAACCATGACCCACACGGTGCGCGGCGTCTCCAGCCGGGCAACCAATTCATCGTAATCCTGCGCCCCCACCGCCCCTTCCCCCACAGATTTTTCCACCGCCGCCGCATTCAAATCGGTGACGACGATCTGATGCCCACCCTTCAGCAAGCGCGTCGTCATATTTGCGCCCATTTTGCCCAGTCCGACCATTGCCATTTGCATAAGATTAGCTCCTTTTCGTTGACCAAAAGACTTTCACCACGAAGTACACGAAGGGGTACAAAGTTTTTCCTTCGTGTACTTCGTGGTGAAATATTATTCTTGTAAATTTGAAATGAGTTTTTCCAACTCCCCAACCACCTCCGTCCCCAAATGAAAATGAATTGCACGCCGGGGCGGGGTGGCCGTTAAAAGCGCCTCATAATCCCCCAACGCCTGGGCGCGGACCAGCGTCCCAAACGTGAGCGAAGAGTCCGGTTTGCCCGGTTCGGACGATGACAATACATCGTTTGGGATGGCGACATTTTCGAGGCTATCGGAGGTGAACTGGATGAAAAGCCCGTTGCCCGCGTCGCCTTTGTGCAGTTGTCCGGTGGAGTGGAGGAACCGGGGGCCAAACCCGAGCGTGGTCGCCAACCCCGTCCGGGCGCGGAGGAGATGCCGCAACGTTTGCAGGGCGTCTGCCGCCTCTCGCGTGGGGTGGACATACGCCTGGACCGAGAGGTAGTCCCCCGCCTGAGCCTGGGAAAGAAACGCGCGGAGGGCGTCCCCGGTCAGGGGCGCGGTGTCGCCCGCGGGGAGTTGCCCGGTTGTTTTGTATTCCGCCATCATTTTCCGCGCCAGGATTTTGGCCGATTCCACGTTCGGTTGGTCGAAAGGTTGGATGTCCATAAGATGCCCGGCGACGGCAGTGGCAAATTCCCAGAGGAAGTATTGCGCGCCGAGGTCGTAGCGATCCGCGAGGGTGTAGGCAAGCGTGGGGTGCCCAGCCTGTTGGAGGGCGGTGAGGTCAGGGGCCGGTTCGCCCGCGAGGGTCAGGGAAACGAACAGGCGATCCTGCCCGTATTCGGACACGTCCGCGAGCGTTTCCCCGACGACGGGCAGAATCCCTTTTCCGAGCTTCCCGGTGCTTTCCGCGACGAGTTGCTCCACCCAATCGCCAAAACTCTCGAGCGTAGGGGAGGTCAAGAAGGTCACTTTATCACGTCCGGCTTTGGCGAGTTCGGCAAGAATCGCCCCGAGGAGGAGGCCAGGGTTGTTGGTGTCGGGGCGACAGGCTTCGGCCATGGCGTGGGCGCGGGCGACGAGTTGGGCCACGTCCACCCCCACGAGCGCGGCAGGGACAAGGCCAAAGTGGGAGAGCGCGGAATAGCGTCCGCCAATATTCGGATCGTTGAGGAAAATGCGGCGGATTTGATGCTCCCGCATGAGGGTTTCGAGGCCACTGCCGGGGTCGGTGATGGCGATGAAGTGTTGACGGGCTTTTTCAAGGCCGAGTTTTTCGATAGCGTCGTTGAAGAAGTGTTTGAAAAAGGACAGGGTTTCGACCGTGCCACCGGATTTGGTGGAGGTGACATAAAGCGTGCGGGCGGGGTCAAGGGCGTGGGTGGTTTCGAGGACGTAGGCAGGATGGGTGGAGTCGAGGATGGAGAGGGTGAGGGTGGTTTGCCCGGCGAAGATGCGGGAGAACACTTCGGGCGCGAGGCTGGAGCCGCCCATGCCGAGGAGGAGGACGTGGGTGAAGCCTTCGGCGCGGATTTCGTCAGCGAAGGCGGTGAGTTCGGCGGCTTGCGGGGCCATGTTGGTCGGGCAGTCGAGCCAGCCGAGGCGGTTGGTGATTTCGGTGGGGGAATCCGCCCAGACGGTGTAGTCGTGGGACCAGATACGGGAGGCGACGTGATCCGTGGCCATCCGGGAGAGGGCGGCCTCGATGTTAGATTGGTAGGTTCCGAGGGAAGAGGTGAGGTGAGACATGGTGGATGAGTTGATTAGTGATGGGTTGATCAGTTGATTGCTTGAAGATTTGGTTGACTTGCTTATTCTATCATTCTGTGCAAAGAGTGAAATGATCCTGGCGGTTGGAGAGACAATTTGAGACAATAGCCACGCGTCACGTTTCACGCATCACGTTTCGCGTGCCACGTTTGACGTACCATTCCCCTTTTAGGAGTTCCCCCATGTTCAACCGCCCCAAACGTATCGAACCCGGCCCCGGACAGGAATCGGTCTGGGATTATCCGCGCCCTCCGCGCGTCGAAGATTCGCCCAAACACGTACAGGTGATTTTTAACGGGGTGGTGATCGCCGACACCCACCGCGCTCGTCGGGTGTTGGAAACCGCGGGGGCACCAGTGTATTACATTCCGCCGGAAGATATTCAGATGCAATATTTTTCTCACAGCGGACGTCGGACGTTTTGCGAGTGGAAAGGGTGGGCGTCGTACTACGATCTCGAAGTAAACGGCAAACACAGTTCAATGGCGGCGTGGACGTATGCCCAACCCACGCCAGGGTTCGAGGGGATTCGGGATTTCGTGGCGTTTTACGCGTCGAAAATGGACGCCTGCACGGTCAACGGGGAGAGGGTGCGCCCCCAACCGGGTGGATTCTACGGCGGCTGGGTGACGGACGAGATCGTGGGGCCGGTAAAAGGCGAACCGGGTTCTGAGTATTGGTGATGCCAAAATGTTATCGTCGGTTATAATGTGCCCTGATGAAATTGAGGAAATTTGTTCAAAAATATCGGGTTGAATTCTTGCTCCTGGCTGTGGCCGTGGTTGCTATTCTTTTGCTTGTGGGTGGAAATCAGATAGGCGCCTTCAAAGGACAGGTCGAGTCGTTTTTTGCCATAATCGGACAATTTTTTAAGCAGATTTTCGTCTCGCTTCAGCTGAGTTTTTCGAGCCTATCGCCAACGAATCTGCTGGCTATCGGGTTGTTGCTCCTGGTCGCATTGCTCATTCCCTGGCGGATCCGTTCATGGATCGTCAGTTCTCCCCGCTTCAATCTCAAAGTTTGCCCAAGGTGCGAGAGTAAACTCCACCGCTCTCATCGCAAATTTTCAGACCGCGTTTTGGGTGTCGTTTTATTTCTCTCTATTCGGCGTTACAAGTGTATTGATCGGAATTGTGGATGGCAGGGGCTGGTAACTGCCCAAAGTCGCAAACCAGAACTTGAACCCTTTGCCAAATAACGGGGCGTTAATCAAAAAATTGCCTTCCTTGACAGCCTTTGTGCCCTCATGTACAATTCCGCAACCCTAAAACAAGGGCCTGTAGCGCAGTTGGGAGCGCGTCTCAATGGCATTGAGAAGGTCGGGGGTTCGAATCCCCCTGGGTCCACACAGAACAGTATGTCAAACTTAAGG
>JABWBV010000533.1 GCA_013359445.1 Anaerolineales bacterium
ATAAGGCTTTCATGCCAATTACTCGTTGGCGGAAGCATATTCACCATTTTTCCCATTTTATCTTGAAAAACTCTGACTTTACTTTCCACTTGTTCAAGCGAAGCCCGTAAAGAATCAGGCTGATTCAAGGCGGAATAGGCTAATACAAGATAACGCGATGCTTCGACTATGGCATGAAACGCTTTCAAAACAGGTTCGGCTTTTGACTGAACATGCTTGGAAATGTCCCAGTTTGGGTTTAAAAACATGGCTAATCTATTTCGCGGTAACTTATCTATAAAACTGAAGTCGGTAGATATTATTAACTTGTTGCGCCCTGTAGTCAATATCGGAATCACGCTATTACGTATTATTTCGCGTCTATCAGGGTCAGAAGCGGCTATGGCTTGCTCATAAAGGTGGATACCACTTTCGACTTCAGCAAGACGGTCATTGAGTTGACCTTGCAAAACGTCGGTGATTTTTTCGTCAATAACTTCAAGGCGTTGAACAATGTTGGCTAAAGTTTGCTGTGTTGCCAACTGGTTTAGTGAACTGAGCGAATCGGGCGTGACTTCCTTTAAACTAACTTGATTAGTTACATGACCTGTTTCAACATCCCTAATCAATACGCCGAAAAGCCCGTTATCTTTCTTATCCAATATAGCCGAACCATTTCTTATTCGTTCCAAAACTTCTGGCGGAAAATACGCTTGATAGGTTTTTCCTTCTGATAATTTTTTCATGCCATCTAAAAATGCAGGAATTTGCCGCATGATTTGGATTACCTTTTGACGTTTTTCTTCGTCAAAAACTAGCATGTCTGAAGGTAAAACCGAAGGCAAAGTAATTTCACCACTTGGTTGGATAACTAGGTTATCTAGGTTGGACATAGGAATTTATAGACCTTTACGGATGAAACCGCCTAACAATTAATTTAACTATTAATTTCCCGCTTATTATACACTGTGGACATTCAAAATACCGGACTATTCCCCTTCCCTCCAGCTTGAAAGACCAAAACGGATTGCACGTTCTTTGCCAGAAGTGTTCCCCAGAGTCTTAAGTGTGTTGCCCTTCAAAAACCAGGATTTGAGTAAAATAGCACAATGACCACCCCCACCCGAACCCCTCCCCTCCTCGCCGCCCACATCGCCAACCGCTACGCCACCCTCCCGCAGGTGGAAGCGGTGGCCCTCGCGGGGTCGCAGACCTCTGGCGTGGCCGATCCCGGCTCGGACATTGATCTGTACGTCTATCTGACCGCCGACCTGCCCGTGTCCGAACGCATACGCATCGCCTCGACCGAATCGCGCGCCCCGGAAGTGGACAACCAGTTTTGGGAATCGGGGGATGAGTGGGTGGATGCGCCGTCGGGCATTCATGTGGATGTGATGTTTCGCAGTACCGGGTGGATCGAAGATCAACTTGACCGGGTGTTGAACCGTCATCTGGCGTCGGTGGGGTATTCGACGTGTTTTTGGGATAACGTGCTCGTTTCGCGGGCGTTGTTTGATCGGGGTGGGTGGTTTGCCGGGGTGCAAGAATCCGCGCGCCGCCCGTACCCCGACGAACTCCGCCGGGCGATTGTGGCGAAGAATCATCCGATTTTGCGGGGGACGCATTCTTCGTACCTGTACCAACTCCGCCGCGCGGTGGCCCGCGGGGATCAGGTCAGCGTCAATCACCGGATTGCCGCGCTGTTGGCGAGTGTGTTTGATATTTTGTTTGCAGTCAATCGTTTGCCGCATCCGGGGGAGAAACGGTTGCTGGCGCTCGTGGAATCCCGCTGTGCGAAGGTCCCGGCGGGGTTTTCCGTGCAGGTGAATGCGTTGGTGAGGGGGGAGGGGGAGGTGGTTGAGGGGGTGAATGCGTTGTTGGATCGGTTGGATGGTTTGCTAGTGGATGAGGGATTGGTATAAAATAAGGGACATGGAAAACACAAATCTCGACTTCAAATCGCCTCGTGTTTTACTGGGACTCTTTTTAGGCGCGGTTGCCTGGATTGTGATTGGTTTGGTGTTCAGACCTTCGTTTATCACAATGTTTTTTTGCATTTGGTTGGCGGCGAATACTGCAAAAATTACCGAGCCGAGATTGGTTTCTCAAATTGGAGGTGGCTTAGGCGCGCTGGCGGGCATTCATTTCGCGCTAATTGGGGAATTAAATCTGGATGACTCCTTTGTTGGATGGGGAATTCTTATCGAAATGTTTGTTGGCGCAGCAATTATGGGGGCTTTTTTTGCCGTGGTTGGATACTTTGGCGCAAAGCTCTTGAGAAAATATGAACAGGGGCAAGGCCTATTTTTTTAGATGTTGGCGTATTGAAAAGAAACCGTCCCCTGCAATTTGCAGGGGACGGTTCATTTAAAGGTAGTCTTTCCACGCCTCGGGCAGTTCGGTGATGGCGTATAGCCGATTCACGCGAGGGATGTCCGGTTGCCAGAGCAGGGTCATCCCGGCTTCTTCGGGGGTGCGGTTGCCTTTGTGTTGGTTGCACGTCTGGCAGGCGCACGCGGTGTTGTGCCAGGTATCTCCGCCGCCGCGGGAGCGAGGGAGCAGGTGATCCACGGAAAAATCGCGCCGGGACAGACGTTCGCCAGCCTGCCCGTCGCCAAGACGGCGATCGCCGGGGCGCAGGCCGCAGAAGATACAGCAGTAGCCATCGCGCTGGAGCACGGCTTTTTTGCTCCAGGTGATGCCGTGCCGGGGAATCTGAATGTACCGGCGCAGGCGCACGACGGTGGGCAGGTGGAAGATGCTGGCCACGCCGCGGATAGGCAGGATTTGATCGGTGGCGGGTTCGACCCGCTCACGCAACAGGAGCGAAACAGCCCGTTGGTGCGTGATGACGGTGAGGGGTTCGTAGGAAGCGTTGAGTAAAAGTACGGGCGTCATGATATTGAGAATTTTTTGGGGTAACCGGCGGGGATTGAACCCGCAACCTTCCGGGGCACGGACGCTCTGCCATTGACAGTTACCATGATAGGGTGTCAGGTATCAGGTGTCTGGGGGTCAGGTGACAGGCACTTTTGAGGTGCCTGTCACCTGTTTAGTCCAGAAACGCGACCTGCTCGGAGCGGGGTTCGCCGTTGGCGGCGACGCGGTGCCAGAAGGGGAGGACGATGGTCGCGTGGTCGGAGTGACGCACGCGACCGCGGGCGTACACTTCCGGGTTGCGGCGCATGGTCCGCCATTGGGCGTTGGCCGCGGCGGGGTCGCGGGCGATCAGGCGGCGATATTGCGCCTCGCTGATCCCGTTCGGGGCGCGGCGGCTGACGTAGACCGTTTGCCCACCGGTGCGGAAGAGTTCCTCCACCATGTGCGGTTTGCGTCCGCCCAACTGCAGGGGTTCATTCCGCAGAATGAGGCTGTGTGCGGGCGGGGTGAAGTCCGGCTGGGGGATGAAAAACCATTCCCCCTGGCGGATGAAGCCGGGGTTGTGGCGTTTGTTCCATTCCTGGCGACGGACGTTTTTCCGCATTTGGGAGAGGCGGGCGACGGCGGGTTTGAGCGTTTCCATCGCGCTATCCACATCCACGGCGGCGGGTTGCACCGCGGCGACGAACCAGTGCCGTTCATCGTGGCCGCACAGGAATTTTTCGTGGCCCCCCACATCTTCCCGTTTGAGCAGGAGGAGCAGGTGGCGCAGGTCGGGGCGGACGTTGAGCGGGGTGAGTTCGACGGCGGGCAGGACATCTTCGCGGACGGTGATCTCGAAGATTTCCGTGCGGTGTTTTTGTATCACATCCAGGGCGAATTCCGGGGTGGGAACGGCCCAACGGGTGTTTTGGCGGGGCGGGACGAGGTTGACTTCCAGGTCCGCCCCGATGCGGGCAAAGTGCCGGGTTAAGGCGGTAATGTCCATGATGGTCCTTTCGGGGTTGAGATGTCCAGTGTGTTATCTTGAGCCGTCGTGGCTCTGGCTCCGCGCGATGTTGGGGAACGCAATTGGATTGCGCTACCGATCCGGCGGAGCTTGCCGGGGGAGGGGGTGGGGTGAACTGGCGGGTTGTTTCATAGGCAAACTCCTAAAAATAGTGAATGGGGAATTGTGAATGGTTAATTTTTAATGTCATCACAATTCCAGGGACCCCAGAGGGAGGCGAACCCTTGCTTCAGGAAAATCCTGCGTCCTGGCGCTAGACGATGGGGGTGGGGGAGGAGGCTTTCTGAGACTCTCGGAAAGCCTCCTCCTTTGGGTGAAGGGTCCACTCTTCAAAAACCCTTCGGGTGGAACGCTCCTAATTTCACGTTCCGGGGACGGAACCCAGCCTGCGAAAGTGCGTGGGGCACATCTGGGCGAGGTGGGCCGGGAGGGACTTGAACCCTCAACCGGTGGCATATCAGACCACTGCTCAACCGTTGAGCTTCCAGCCCGGTTGTGGTGACGGCCAGACCCTAAAGGTTTTGTTTGCAAAAGATGACCAGGTAAAAATGGGTTCTATTTGCAAATGCATTCCTGAATTTACCGAGAAAAACCTTTAGGGTCTGTGATGACTGAGGTAAAAAAAAGTGCGGACTGCCTGGAGAGGCGGTCCGCACTGGGGTACACGTAGGGAAAAAATTCCTGAGTTTATGGAAGGGCGCGGAGCCGCCTTATGCAGTTGTGGGCCAGTTTTTCACTTCGCTCGGCTATTTCGGGGTAAATACCCAGAATGGAAAGGCGCGCGACAAAGGTGGAATGTCTGGCGTGATTCCATCGGGGGGACGTGGGTGAGAGGGTAAGCGGTGAAAAGGTTTGCATGGTTGGTTTCAGGGTTCGTGTTTTGTGTAGTGCCTTATAAAATAAAATGCGGACTGTGTTTCAGTCCGCATCGTCAAACGAGAATTCAGGAAGTAGTGGGCCTAAAACGCCTGGTTTAACGATGCTTGCGCGAACCAACCCCAAAATCGTGGGGTTTCTGCGTGTTGCAGGGATATGCTTTTGGGGAGGTTTGAAATGTTTGTGTACGGCATATCAGGTTTCCTTGAGAACTTGTATAGATTAGCATAGGATGAGGGGCATGTCAACAAGGAATTTTTATTGCGGAATCAAAACAGGACAGGCCATGGCCTGTC
>JABWBV010000534.1 GCA_013359445.1 Anaerolineales bacterium
CTCACGCCCCCTCGAAACGCCTACCCTCCCCGCCGCACCTGCCACTCCCACCCCTCTCCTCTTCACCCCTGACCCCGACGACGCGATCCTGATTCTCGAACCCGGCCCTGGCTCCCGCGTAACCAGCCCGATCCACCTCACAGGTATGGCCGATTCCACCTTCGAGCAAAACCTCGTGATTCGCGTCGTGTTGGATGATGGCTCAGAAATCTTCCTTGCCCCCACCACCATTCAAACCAAACTTGGTCAGCGTGGGCCATTCACCCTCGAAATCCCCTTCACCCTTTCTGGCGAACGGCAGGCATTTATCCAGGTGTACGCCACCAGCGCCCGCGACGGAGGCATCACCCACCTTTCTTCGGTCGGCGTCACCCTGACCGAATCTGGCCCTGTAGACATCCGCCCCATGACCGATGCCAGCGAGCGGATCAATCTCTACACCCCCAGTTTGGGGAGTACGGTGAGCGGGGGCGTTGCCCACGTGGAGGGGTTTGCCCTCGCCAGTTTTGAGCAACATTTGCTGGTAGAAGTTATGGACATGGATGGGAATGTGATCGGTTTCGCCCCTGTCACGGTCACCGCCCCCGATCTGGGACAGCCTGGCCCGTTCGTGGTGGATGTCCCGTACACCTTGGGAGCCTCTGGCCCCGGTCGGATCGTGGTACGCGATCCGAGTGCGGCCTTCGATGGGGATGCGCATGTTACGAGTGTGGAAGTGCAGTTGGAGCCGTGATGACTCATAGCAAAGATACAAAAATCCCTGGCCGAAACCAGGGATTTTTTGTTTTCTAAACCAAGCGGTTGAAACTGTCCATTCGTGAGGGGTGTTAGCTTTGTGCGTTGCCCACCAGCCCCAATTCGGGGGCAACCCGGCGCATGGCAGTGATGACATTGCCGACATGAGTCCAGAGTTCAACGCCAAATGCTTCGGCGGCGTGGGCGATTTCTTCGCGGTTCGCACCCGCGGCAAAGGCGCGGTCTTTCCACTTTTTCTTGACCGAACTGGCTTCCATGTCCAAAATTGAACGGGAGGGGCGCACGAGGGCTGTGGCGGTAATCAAACCGGTGATTTCGTCGCAGGCGCACAAAGCTTTTTCCATGGGCGATTGGCGTGGGAATTCGCCTTGCAAATGATCGGCATGGCTGAGGATGGCGCGGATGATCTCGTCCGAGACGCCCAACGCGCGGAGGATCGGGGCACCATCTTGGGGGTGCTGGTCGAGGGTGGGGTGGATTTCCCAATCAAAATCGTGGAGGAGGCCGGCTAGACCCCAGGTTTCAACGTTTTCGGGGTCGAGTTTTTCGGCGTAAAAGCGCATGGCGGCTTCTACGGCAAGCATATGGCGGACCAGACTGAGGTTTTTGACGTATTGGGTGACAAGGGCGTAGGCTTCGTCGCGGAGCATAAAAGTCCTTAATAAAGTAAATAGGGTAGATAGGGTAGATAGGGTAGATAGGGTAGATAGGGTAGATACTGGATTTACATTATCTACTTATTCACCCTGTTTTCTGTACTGCAATTCTTGGTAAAAAATTGGCTCAGGTTCGCCTAAGATAGGCTCGGGGCGGGCAAAAAACAAGTCCCAAAAAGCGGCGGCGGTGGCGGGGTATTCTCGGATGGTCCAAAATTCGAGGGCACCGCGCCAGTATCGGCTTTCGTAGGCGGGAACACCTGTGGCGGTGACGCCTAACAGGTTGCAGGTCAGTAAGGCGCGAGGGAGGTGGTAGGCCTGGGTTACGAGGATCGCGTCGGTGACGCCGAAGATCGCGCGGGCACGGTAACAGGTGTCGTAGGTACGGCGCCCCGCGAAATCCAGGACAATATCTGCCTCGGGGACACCTAAGGAGAGGGCATATTCTCGCATGGCAGAGGGTTCGTTGTAATAAATATCGCTATTGTCTCCGCTCATTAAGAGTTTTTCGACTTTTCCGGCAAAGTAGAGGTCTGCGGCGGCGCGAATGCGATCCCGCAGGACGGCGGACGCGTTTCCCGAACGCGTTAGCCCGGCGCCAAAAACAATGGCAACCGGGAGGGAGGGGGCGCTGTCTACTGTTTTCATTCTCGGTTGGGCGTAAGCTTGGGCCAGGGATTGAGGGGTGAGGAGGAGAATGACCCCCACTACGCTGAGAATTAAGGTGAAACGGATGGTTTTTTTGATGATCCTTCGAAACATGCGGGCGATTTTATCATGGGAAAATGAGCGGGCTATGAAAAAGCCCGGCGAACCGGGCTTTTTACTGGAAAGGGGATTTGCAATGGCTAGATGACGCGTTCTCGGAGCCAGGAGGAGATGTAATCCATGGAGGCCACCACGATGGCGATGGCAAACATTTGGGCGCTCGCGGCACGGTAGTTGAGCAGGTTGATGTTTTGCTGGAGCAGGAACCCAATCCCACCGCCCCCTACAAACCCGATGATGGTGGACATACGCACGTTGATGTCCCATCGGTACATGGTGTAGGAAATGTAGGGCGGGACGATTTGTGGGATGACGGCATAGATGATGGTTTGCAGGCGGTTTGCGCCAGTAGCTTCGACCGCTTCTAACGGGCCAGCTTGAATGCTTTCGACTTGTTCTGAGTAAAGTTTTGCCAGGCTGACGATGGTATGCAGGCCGAGGGCTAAAACGCCTGCGAACGGCCCGATGCCTACGGCGATGACAAAGACAATCGCCATGACGAGGGCTTCGACAGAGCGCAAGGCGTTCAGGAAGGTGCGTGTGATGGAGTAGATTACCAGACCGGTGGGGAGGGTGGCTTTAGGTTGGGTAAAGAGGGCCAGGGCAAGTCCCAGGCCGCCACCGGAAAGGGCGGGTCCCCAAAGGGTGTATTCGATCCGCCCGATTTGATATAACCATTCGACGAGTTGTCCGATTAAGACGAACAAAACCGCCCCAGCAATGGTTGACAGGAGGATGTTGATGATTTTGACGCTGGGTTTCGGGAGCCTTTCTGTGGCACGTTGGCCCAAGCGCCCCAGAAAACTGCTCAGCGCGGCCCCAGCCGTTAGCGAGCCGGTGACCGGGGTAAGGGTTCGTAAAATGTCGCTAAGTTGGATCATGAAGGTCGCTAAAAAGCCAAAACTTCCGAGGACGGGCGCAAGTGCATTGCCAAGGTTTGAAACAAACCCAGCAAATTGATAGAGGCCAAAGAAACCTACAAGAACGGCCAGGAACAGGACGATGAGCCGAACCATCCGAACCGAGAGGGAAGGCGGGGTTAGTTCGACCTGGGGTAAAGAGAAACGCATGGCCAAGATGAAGAGGGCCAGGGCAACGACGATGCTGATCAGGTTGATCAACATATTTGAGGCGAGGGGAACGGTGAAATTTCCGACTGCGCGGACAACGAGATAGCCAACGACCATCCCCGCAGGCCAGCCCAAGACTGACAGCGCGATACTCGCGAGCGGACTTTTGACCGGTTTCATCAGGTTACGGGCGGCGATGAAGCTGAGGGGAATGGCTAAGACAGTGCCCAGGGTCGTGGCTAATAAAGCCAAAAAGACTGTTTCAACGATTTTGATCCAGGTATCGTGGGCAGTTTGGGTAAAGTGAGGCAGACCCACACTTTGTCGTCCGATGGCCCGGATGTATTGCACGTCCTCGCTGAGGCGTTCGGGCAGAGTAAGGGTCGCGACGAAATGCCCGTCACTGTCCACTTGAAATTCATCGCGGCCCAACGAAACGGGATTGGCCGGGTCACTTCCCGGAACAAAACGGAGGGGGCCGGAGGAGTTGGGGGCAAAGTTAAACCCTTCAACCGCGATCACTTCGCCAGGTTCGCCACAGGCCGGGGTCAGGATCATGTAGGGGCCAGCAGGATCCGGCTGAGGGGGGGGGGCTACGTCTTCCGCGGGGCAGGGGACATACACCGGATTGTTGATCAGGATTTCTTCTTGATCGTATTCAAGGATGTCCGGGCGGGCGAGGGCACGCGTGACGCGCACCAGACTTTCCTGCCGCTGTTCACTCCGAATTTCTTCCAGATTGACTTTGGTGATTTCAAACCCGTAGGCGTAAATGAACAGGACCAGCAGAACGGCCAACCCAAGTTGGATTGATTTCCAGGGGGAGGTTTTTTTATTCATAGATCACCCAACACGTTCGGCTTCGCGCCCATAAATATCTTTAAATTTTTTGTCGTCGATTTCATTGGGCAAGCCATCGAACATCAGTTTTCCGCCATTCAGGGCGATGACACGATCTGCATAACGATGAACCAGATCGAGAAAGTGCAAACTACAAAGCACGGTGACACCATCTTTTTTGTTGATATCTTCCAGATGTTTCATGATGCTATGGGCTAAAACCGGGTCCAGACTGGCAACCGGTTCATCCGCCAGGATCATCTCAGGGTCTTGCATCAAGGCACGCGCAATACCGACGCGTTGTTGCTGTCCACCGCTGAGTTCGTCCGCCCGATGATTGGCTTTGTCTGCAATGCCTACCCGCTCCAATTGTTGAAGGGCCTTTTCCATATCTTTTTTCGGAAAACGATTCATCAAACTCCAGGCCGGGTTTACATACCCCAGACGACCTGCAAGGACATTGGTAATGACACGCGAGCGGTGGACCAGATTGAAATGCTGAAAAACCATCCCAATCTTGCGGCGATAACGGCGCAACTCATCCGGGGAGGCCGCCGTTACGTCTTCGCCATTCCAGAAAATTTGGCCCGAGGTGGGTTCGATCAACCGGTTGATACATCGCAACAAGGTCGATTTGCCGGAACCACTCAGCCCGATCACGGCGAGAAATTGTCCATCCGGGACTTCAAAACTGACAGTGTCAAGTGCTTTGACACCGCCCTCATAAATTTTTGTCAGGTTTTTTACTTGGAGCATGGCTTTTGGAAAATAATTTAAACGTTGACCCCAATTTTCTTTTGAATAGACACTTTGACATTTTGCATATTTCCCAAATGAAACTTTCGGGCAGGGAAAAGACCCTGCCCGAAAGGAGTTCATTCAGAAACGCACTAGCGCAACGACTCAAGCGTGATGCCCGACTCAATCGCCATCAAACGAA
>JABWBV010000027.1 GCA_013359445.1 Anaerolineales bacterium
GCGGACTTAATTGCTCGCCTAACCAAAGGGAGGCCACAATGACAGTGACCAGGAGTTCGCCCAAACTGATGAGGGAGGTTTGCATTCCGCCCAGGTGTTTGACCCCGGCAAACAGAGTCAGGCGCGAGAAAAAAGTGACGAGGGTGAGGGCCACCAAAGGCGACCAGGCGTGAATGGAAACTTCGAGAAGATGGCTATGATCATCAAAGATCAAAAAAGCAGGTAAAACGACCAGGGTCATGGCGATCAACGTGTAGAGCGTGACCGTTTGTGTGGGCATCTCGAACAAGACGCGCTGATTGATGGGCAGGTGTAAGGCGTAGAGAGCCGCCGCGCCCAACATCATCCCCATCCCTAACAGATCGGGTTTTTTCTCTGGCCCGGTTTGGGTAAGGAGATAAATGGCCGGCAGGGTGAGAAGAAGCCGGAAAATGGTTGTTCGTTTGGGGGGTTGGTAATCGAGCGCAAACCAGAAAGCGACAAAAAGAGGGTAAGTGGAATTGAGCAATTGGCCGATGCTGGCATCGATGCGGGCCAAAGCCCCATAAAAGAGCAATGACCCGACACCATTGACACCTCCTGCTAACAGACACCCCAATAATCCCGCAGGATAGATATATAAATATTTGCGTTGAAAGAGTGCCATCACCACCAACATTAGCAAAGCCGCAAAGGTGGTTCGTAGGGCGGCGACTGCCAGCGGTGACATCCCCATGGAGATCGCTTGTTTTCCGAAGACAGGGGCCAGGCCTAAAAATAAGGCAGAGAGTAAAGCGGCACGAATGCCTGCCGCGCGCCGGTTCATGTTTTGCTCATTTTACAAGGGTGCGGATTTCTCCAAGAAGTTCGTTGTCCATAAAACTGCCTTTTTGCAAAAGGGATTCAATTTGTCCGCTTAAGCGTTCTTTTTCTTGGGCAGTCAGTTCTTTTGCGGTGACGACAATGACGGGGATGGAGGCTGTGTCTGGGTTTGCTTTTAATTGATCCAAGACGGCAAACCCGTCCATTTCTGGCATCATGAGGTCGAGAATGATCAGATCGGGGCGTTGGCGGTTGGCCAGGTCTAGCCCTTCACGTCCGTTGGTCGCTTCCATCAGGGTGTAATTGCCCTGGGATTGCATAATACGTAAGATGAGTCGCCGGGCTTCGGGGGTATCGTCAATGATCAGGACTTTAGGATAGCGGTCGGCGGTGACGCGGCTGAGGGCGGCCAGTAGGCCTTCTTCGGGGGTTTCGTAACTCGCCTGGGAGGGGAGCACGACGTTACGCGCCCAGCCTTTGCCCAAGATGATTGGTTCAATAGCCATGGTGTGCCCACTGCAATTGACGACGATTGTGTCGTGGGGTTTAATTTTTCCCGTCCGCAGGAGTTTGATCAGGCCGGCAAAGGCGACAGCCGCGGCAGGTTCAACCGAGAGCCCTTCCATTTTGGCGAGGACGTGCATGGTGCGGAAGGCCTCTTCATCGCTGACACTCTCAAAGATCCCTCCTCCGCCCTGGAGCATACGCTCTTGCAGGAGGGTGTAGGTGCGTCCGGGATCACCCGTGGAGAGGGTGGCGATGTGGGTGCGGGGCGAGTGAACCGGTTGGGCCGTTTTTTCTTTTTTTTGCCAGGCCTGCACCATCGGGGAACAGCCTTCGGTTTGGATGGCGGCAATGGCGGGGATTTTGTCGATCAGGCCCATTTGGTAGAGTTCGGCAAACCCTTTTTGGACGCCAACGGGGCCTAAGCCGCCGCTGACGGCTTGAATGTACCAGTCGGGGGCTTGCCAGCGGATAGGCCCTCCGTTCAATTCCGGGGCGGGTTGGAGTCGCAAGCCTAGCCTTTCGGCGATCTCGTAGGCGATGGTTTTCATGCCTTCCACGGAGGGGATGGAGCGGGTGCCCCGATCGAGGTAGAGGCCGCGCTGGCGGGCAAATTCGGCGGCGACTTGTTTGGCTTGATCGTAGCTGGAGGTGACTTTGACGACTTGGGTTCCGTAGATTGCCACTTCGCGCATTTTCTCTGCTGGGACCAGACTGGTGAGGAAGGCCCACAACTTGATCCCGGCGCGCGCGGCATAGGCGGAGTAGGCAATGGCCACGTTCCCGGTGGACGCGATGACAGCCTCGGTAATGCCTGCCTCTTTGAGCGAGGCGATGGTGACCGCGGCTTGCCGATCTTTGAAGGAGGCGGTTGGTCCCTGGCGTTCGTCTTTGATATATAGATTGGAACAGCCTAGCATGGTGCCGAGATTGATGGCTTTGATGAGAGGGGTTCCGCCTTCGCCGAGGGAGATTTCTGGGTAGGGGGTGTGGATGGGGAGCAGTTCGTGGTAGCGCCACAGGTTGTAGGGGCGGCTTTGCAACTTGGTGAGAAAGGTTTCTTTTACGTTGGGGTAATCGTACCGGGCTTCGCGCCATTCTCCATTACAACGCGGGCAGTTGATAGCCAGGGGCGCGTAAGGAGCCTCCAGGCCGCAATCCAAACATTTGACATAAAAGTGAGAGGACATAAAAGTAAAAATTCCGTTTTGAGTGATGCGGTCAGGAAGTCATCAAAGGGGCAGATGAAGCGTGCGCCTGAGCCGTTTTGAGGGCATGTTGTAAAATTGCCAGGAGGCCTTCTTCGTCTAAGAACCCTTTTCGGAGCTGGTCTTGTGTGTATTCAGCGAGAAGTTTTTGTTGGTCCGCCGTGAGATCAAGGGCTGTCAGAATAATGATCGGGATGTCTTTTAGTTTTGGGCTATTGTGCATGGTTTCGAGGACTTTAAATCCATCGACTTCGGGCATCGAAAGGTCTAGAATGACAATATCTGGCTTGTTTCTTTGCATCGCTTCCAGGCCTTTTTGCCCGCCTTGGGCTAAGCGTACCTGAAAAGAGCCGCTCAATTGTAAGGCTTTTTCAACGAGCCGCAAGTCGTCTGGGTCGTCGTCGATGACGAGAACTTGTTGAACTTCAGCGTCATTTTGCAGGCGGGAGAGGGCATGGATGAGGTCTTCGCCCAGGATGGGTTTCATCAGATAGTCTGTGGCGCCTAAACTATAGCCACGGGCTTGATTTTCGACAATGGTACAGAAAATAACCGGGATTGCGCGTGTGGCGGGGTCTGATTTTAAGGATTTTATGACTTGCCAGCCATCCAGATTGGGCATGTGTACGTCGAGGGTAATGGCAAACGGGTGGATTTGTCTGGCTTGTTGTACCGCTTTGGTGGAGTCCGTGAGGGGGATGACCTGATACCCTTCCGGTTCTAGATACCGTTGGTATAGATTGATGATTTGGGGATCGTCTTCGATGGCGAGCACGAGTTTGACGCCCGGTTGAACGCCTTCTGGGGAGAGCAGTTTGTTGGGGGATAACGCGCCCGTGGGGGCCAGGGCAGGGAGGGTGAAGAAGAAGGTACTGCCTTTGTCAACATCGCTGATGACGTCGATCTGCCCCCCATGCAATTCGATGAGGTTCCGGGTGATCGAAAGACCCAAGCCTGTGCCGCCCGCTTTGCGCGTGGGGGAGGCGTCCACCTGGGAGAAAGGTTGGAAGAGTTTTTTCTGGTCTTCGGGAGAAATGCCAACGCCACTATCGGTGACACTGACCAATACTTCAGGGTGGCCCTGAGCATTGATCTGGCGGGTGGCTTTGACCATGATGGTTCCGGCATCGGTAAATTTTGCGGCGTTTTGGAGCAGATTGAGGATGACCTGGCGGATGCGGGTGGGATCAGCTTTGGTGAGGGGGAGGTGGGGTTCGATGTAGCTCTCCAGGCGAATGGGCTTTTCTTTGACGAGGCCTTTGGCGGTGGAGAGGACGCTGGTGATCAGATTGCCCATATCGATTTTTTCAAAGCTTAGTTCCATCTTGCCAGCTTCGATGCGGGAGATGTCCAAAATGTCGTTGATCAGGCCGAGCAAATGGGTGCCGGCGTTGTAAATGGCGGTGAGGTCTTGTTCTTGTAATTCGGAGATTGGCCCGTCAATGCCTTTGAGAATGACTCTTGAGAACCCGATGATGGAGTTGAGCGGGGTGCGGAGTTCGTGACTCATGTTGGCCAGGAACTGATTTTTGAGTTTGTCTACTTCGCGCAATTGCTCTGCCGTTTTGATCTGGTCTTCATACAAGCGGGCGTTTTCGAGGGCGGCGGCTCCCTGGTTGGCGACAGTGAGGACGAGGTTGATCTGTTCGGGGCTGTATTTGAGCTTGGTTTCCCAGGTTTCGACTTCGATCAAACCAAAGGCGCGCCCTTTCACCGCCAGGGGGAGGATGAGCAGGGTTTTGATGCCGGTTTTGGAAAGATATTTGCGTTCGTACTGGTCGGCGTCCGGGTTGTCGGCATGAATGATAATGGGTTGAAGGGTTTCGAATATTTTTTGGCTGGCTGGATAATCGGAGAGTTTAAAATCCCATTTTTGCGGGTCTTCCGTGAGGAAGTTTTTCCCGTCTTGGTAGGCAATATCTACGATCATGCGCATCATGCCGGTTTCTTCTTCATAGAGAGAGATGCCGCAACTGGCCGATTCCCCGACGACTTTGATGATCCGGGAGGCGGTAATTTCGGCAATTTGCTCGGTGGAGAGGGGGGCTGAAGTGAGCGCCTGACTGATTTCAAACAGGGTGGAGATTTCTTCGACGCGGTTATTCGCTTCTCGGACCGCTTCTTGGGCAATGGCATAGGAACGGGAGTTGTCTACGGCGATGGCAATCTGGTCTGCGAGAATTTGAAGCACGGCGACATCGTCGGGGTGGAAGGCGTTGACTTCGGTGGATTGCACGTCCAATACCCCAATCACGCGGCGGCCAATTTTGAGCGGGATGCCGAGTTCTGCCTGGGTGTCGGGCAGGAGGGGGTTGGGTCTGTGGACGCCGTCTTTGGTGACATCGTTGACGACGAGGGGGTTGCCGGTGAAGGTGACGGTGCCGACGATGGATTGCGAGCCGACTTCGAGGCGGTGGCCGCGGCGTTTCATTTCGGCACCCGCCTCACCGGTGGATTCGCGAACTGTGGCGTATTGCCGCGCGTCGTCGAGCAAGAATACGGAGGCATGATAATAGTGGAACCGATCTCTGATCAGGTTGACGGCGCGGAACAGGAGTTGATCTTGGGAGAGGGTTTCGGAGGCGCTTCGGGCGATTTCGGCGGCGGTGAGGAGTTGGGCGGCACGTTGTCGGGACTCCGCTAAAAGGCGGATGTTTTCCAGGGCAATGGTGGCCTGTTGGGTCAGGTTGTTGAGGCGTCGCTGGTCTTCGGGGGTAATGGAAATGGTTTGATCGTAACTGGCGATGATGTGGCCGATCCATGCGCGGGCCACAACCAAGGGGGCGTAGAGCAGACTTTTGGCGTGCATGATCTGTTGGGTAACTGTGTGCGCGAGGTCGTTTTGCAGGCGTGGGTCTGTTTCGGTGTCTTGGATGAAGACGGCGTGATCGGGCTGGAGGAGCTGGTGGATGTTGGGCCAGTCGGTGAGCGGATATCGGGCGTGAGAGGGGGTGGTGTTGGGTTCACGGCTCCACCGCGCAAGGGGGATAATGCTTTCCGGGGGTTGGTCGGCGGTCCAGGGGCGGTCGAACAGGTTGAGGGAAATATTGCGGGCGTGTTCGTGGCCGAGCACAGAGTATTTTTGGAGGATGGAGAGAATATCTGCGTAGGTTTGGACGCCGTTCAGTTCGCCGCTGGCCTGGTAGAGGGTGGCGGTTTCGGAGAGCGCCTGTTGTGTTTGTTCGTAGAGTTGGGCGTTGTAGATGGCGTTGGAGGCTTGTAGAACGATGGTCTCTGCCAGGCGAAGTTGATCTTGGGTAAATTCTTGCCCTTTTTCGAGAATGTCTAGCCCGATGGTGCCCGCGACTTTGCCGCGGGCGAGCAAGGGGAGGATGACGAGGGAGAGAATACCTCGTTCCCGAAAGGCCTCGTGCATCGGGGCCAGGATGGGGTCGGTTTGGGCGGCCTCGACGTAAAGGGATTTTTTGGTTTCCAGCACGCGCTCGGTTGAGAGGTTGCCTTTGACAGGGATGACGACCCCGAGGGCGGAGGGGTTTTCTGTCGTGAGGGGATACTCGGAAACGACTTTGAGTTCGGTTTGCTCTTCGTTGAGCAGGGCAATGCCGACGTGTCCGGCGTGCGTTGCGTCGCCTAATTCTTGCGCAACGATGTTTAACCCTTCTAACAGGTCAAAGGCTTCGGCCACGCGGGCTACGACGCGGTTGACGAGGGCAAGTTCTTCGCTCCGTTGTTGAGCTTCCTGGGCACGGGCGCGGGCCAGGTCGAGGTTTTGTAACCCTTGTACGGCAACGGCGGCCTGCGCGGCGAGGACGTTTAGCAGGCGGATGTCGTCTTCGGAAAAAGAGGTGGGGGCGTTGTAGAACCCGCTAAGGTGACCGCGCCATTGCCCCCCGACGACGAGCGGGACAAAAATTGCACTTTTAAACCCGGCTTGTTGGGCAAACGCACGGGTGAACTCATCCACGTCTGTTTGATCGACATCGGTCAGGTACAGGGGGCTGGTTTGTTTGAAGTTTTTGATGAGCCAGCCGAATTGTTTGAGTGGGTAGCGGTGCGGGAGGTTCGCGTTGGGTTCCAGCGACCAACGTTCCAGGATGTTGAACCATTCGGGGGTGTGGCGAGGGGTCCACGGAGCATCATAGTAGGCCAGGTTAATGATTGAGATTTCGCTTTTGCCGAGAAGGGTGTAGTGCCGGAAGGTTTCGACGATTTCGGCATAGGATTGGGCGGCGTTGAGTTCGGCGCTGGCTTGATAGAGGGTGCCTGTTTCGGCGAGGGCTTGCTGAACTTGTTCAAACAACTGCCGGTTGGCGATGAGGGTACTGAGCAGGGAGACGACTTGTTGGAGGAAGTTTTCGTCCCGATTGTGGTAAGTGTTGGGTTGAAAACTCCCCACGTTTAGCGTTCCGATCACACGGCCTTCAACCAGGATGGGGGCGACCATATAGGATTGGATGGCCCGCTCCGAGGTTTGATGCGAATCGGTGACGATGACGATCCGATTTTCTTTGATGGCGCGTTCATTGGCTGTGCCAGCCAGAGGCACGTATTGCCCCACCTGTAAATTGGTCTGTTCGCCGTGGACGGCGCGAAGCACCACCTGCTCTTCGTTGACCAGCATCGAGAAGCTCACCCGATTTGCCTGGTAAATTTCGCTGATGAATTGGGTGGCGCGCGGGTAAATTTCCTCCACATTAGCAACTTTTGTCAGTTGGGCACTCATCTCGTTTAATACGGAGAGGCGGCGCGCTTGTTCGGTGGATTCTGCCAGGGAAGCCTGCGTCTGTTGGAACAGGTGGGCGTTTTGGAGCGTGATCGCGGTTTGACTGGCGATGGTGATCAGCAAATCGCGGTGGTATTCGTTGTAAAGGTAGGGTTGGTGGAGGCTTTGGACGGAAATGGCCCCAATAATGCTTTCCCCGATGAGCATGGGGACGCCCAACCAACATTGGGCCGGGCGGTCATCGCCAAAATACTGCCCGGTAAGGTTTAATTCTTCGATGCGGCGAGGCACATCGTGCGTGATCAGAAGGGGCTGGCGGGTGCGAATGACAAAATCGGTCAGACTGTTTTCCAGTGGGCGGGTGAGGGCCTCCAGCCGCTCGCCATCACTGACCGACAAGGGGAAGTAGACTTCTTCTTTTTCCGCATGGTAAAGGGCAATAAAAAAGGTCGTGGTGTCGAAAAGTTTGGAGGAGAAATCATACACTTTTTCGACGATTTCGGTTTCTTTCAGGGTATTTGAAAGCACTCGCCCCATTTCGTTAAGTGTGGTGAGGTCGTCACTCCGCCGCACGGTTTGGGCGAATGAGTTGGCGTTTTGAAGGGCAATGGCGGCCTGACTGGCGATGGTGGTGAGTAGGCCGAGGTCGCGTTGCGAATATGCGTTGGTTTGCACGGTGCTCTGAACCCCGATCACCCCTACCACCTTCTGCCCGAGGCTCAAGGGCACCCCCAACCAGGATTGAGCAGGGTTGCCCACCGTGTTGATATCCAGACCCAGTTCTTTGATTTCATCCTCGCTGGCATTTTTGAGGAGCAACGGATTTCCCGTGCGGAGAACGTAATCGGTCACACTGTTTTTGAGAGGGCGGGCCGGGATGTTGATCCGTTGCCCTTCGTCGATCACAAATGGGAAGGAAACCACATGGGTGGTTTCGTCAAACAAGGCCACAAAAAAGTCCACGGTTTGAATTAACTGGGTGGTATATTTGTGAATTTGCTCCAAAATGTGCTGGACATCGAGCAAGGTCGTCAGAACCTGGCTCATTTCGTTCAGCGTGGCAAGCTCTTGATTCTGGCGTTGAACTTGCTCAAAAGAAGTGGCGTTCTGGTAGGCAATCGCCGTCTGGTTGGCAATCGAGACCATCAAATCCCGATGGCGAGGCGTGTACAGGCGGGGGGTGGTGACAGTCTGCGCGGAAATGACGCCCACTGCCACATCGCCCAACAAAATAGGGACCGCCAGCCAGGACTTTGCCGTTTCTCCAACGGTTCGCATTCTGATCCCCAGCCCGGCGGCAAACTCTTCCAGATTATCGGCCACCAGCAGAGGGGTTTTAGTTTCTACCACGTACCCCAACAGGCTTTTGGTCCCCTGTGCCGGGGCGACTGTCAGCCGCTCTCCTTTTTCGATCACCAAGGAGAAGGACAAGGTATCGGATTCGTGATCGTACAGGGCCACCACGAAACTGGTGAAGTCAAGCAGGCGGCTGGTATGCTCAAACACCTGTTCAAAAATCCGTTCTTTTTCCAAAGTGGTGTTGAGGATGCGCCCCATTTCGTTCAGAATGGCTAATTCCTGGTTTTGAAGTTGGGTTTGTTCAAACAGCCGGGCGTTTTCCAACGCGTTGGCCGCCAGGTTGGCAATCGAGGTGAGCAGTTCCCGGTGCCGCTCAAGGTACAACACCCGCACGGTGGTGGATTGCACGGTAAGCACCCCAATCACCGCATTCCCCATTTGAATGGGCGCGGCCACAAACGACTCAATCGCCTCGCCCGTCGTCCGAATGATCTGGAGTTCGATGCCCAAATCTTTGGCGCGTTTTTCCACCTGGTCGGTTAGCAGAAGCGAGGCCTTAGTGCGGATCACATAGTCCAATAGCCCGATTTGGCGGCGAAATCTCTGCGGGGCCAGACGTTGGCGGTTTTCGATGATCAGCGGGAGCGAAATTTCATCGGGTTCCGGGTGATATAAGCCAATGGCAAAAGACGAAAATTCCATCAACCGGCTAGTAAATTCGTACACCCTTTCCAAAATGGTTTCGCGGTCCAAAATACTATTGAGCGCCGCCCCCATCTCATTCAAGATAAACAACTCGTTATTTTGGCGTTGGGTTTGTTCAAACAACCGCGCATTTTGAATCGCAACTGCGGCCTGACTGGCGACGGCGTAGAGCAGTTGTTGATCCTGGCTGGTGAAATAAAACGGCGTCTCGTAGTTTTGCACGTTGATCATGCCGATGACCTGGTTGCCTGCCAGCATCGGCACCCCCAGCCAGCACTCCGAACTCCGCCCAATGGCTTCCACCCCCGTCAGGTTGTGGATGAAATCATCTACGTGCTGTTCGATGAACAACGGGCGTCGGGTGCGAATGACATGTTCCGTTAACCCTTTCCCCGCGCGGCGGCGTTGATCCCGCACGGTGACGCGTTTTCCGTCAATGAGATAATATTTAAATTCGATTTCATCCTGTTCGGGGTAGTAAAGCGCCAAATAATAGTTTTTTGTATCGATCAGGCGCGACGTGAATTCATGCACCTTCTCGATAATACTATCCAAATCCAGGGTTTCGCTCAAGACACGCGCCATTTCGTTGAGGGTTGCCAATTCCCTGGCACGGGCCTGCGCCTGTGAGAAGAGTTGGGCGTTCAAGATAGCGTTCGCCATCTGATCGGCCATCGTTTGGAGCGTGGTGATGTTTTCCTGGCTGAAGGCGACGGCAAACGTGCTCTGAATGGTCATTGCCCCAATCGTCTGCCCACGCGACATGAGGGGGAGCGCCATTTCCGAACGGGTTTCGGGCAGGACCGGATTCTTGAACCTTTGCGATTCGTCCACCACATCCTGGGCAATGCGCGGGGCCGAAACGGCGATACATTGCCCAATCATCGATTCACCCCCGACGCGGAGTTTGTGATTCCGCTCAATTTGAATTCGTCCAGCTTCCCCCGTGCCCGCGCGTAACACCGCCCAATCGCCTGTGGGGTCAACCAGGAAAATCCCAACATAGTACAGCCCAAACCGCTCGCGAATTACCTCGACCGTCTGCGCCAGGAGTTCATCCAGATCAAGAATGGAGGACGCGGCACGCGAGACTTCTGCCGCGGCCTGAAGTTCGGCGGCACGTTGTTGTTGGGATTGGAACAAGCGCGCGTTTTCAAACGCGGTCGCGGCCTGGCTGGCCATCGCGACCATCAAGTCGGCGTCCTGTTGGGTAAAGTCAGGCTGTTCGATGGTGTTGATGGCGGTCATCGTGCCGATAACTTGATTCCGATATAACAACGGCACGACCAGAATCCCCCCGCAGTGGGTTTCCACTCTGCGCTGTTGTACGTCTGCGCTTTCCCGTGGGTCGGGGACATTTTTGGGGGAGAGGGCTACTTTTTGTTCGCGAATCACCCATCCGGTCAGGCCGTTTTGTAATTCCTGGTATTCGATTTGGGTGTTAATTTGTCCGGCACCTGGCCCGCCTGCGTAAAAATGGAGAATTTGTTTTTTCGTTTCATCGAAAATGATCAGGCTCACGCGATCCGCGGGGAGGGTATCGGCAACCCGGTGAACCAGCACCTGAAGGAGGTCTGGGATGCTCTCAAAGGCGATGGCCGAGCGGCTTACCTGGAAAAGGGCATTGGTGCGGGCGAGGGAGGTTTGAGTCTCTGTGTATAGACGGGCGTTTTCCATCGCCAGGCCTAACCGGGCGGAAAGTTGTTCGAGGAGGGGGATGGTTTGTTGCGCGGCCTCGTCATCGTCAAAACTCAGGTTGAGGACGCCCAGGGTTTGTTCGCGTAATTTGATGGGGAGGGCCACCCGTGTTTCGCGCGCTTTTTCTTCTACGTTGCGCCGCCGAATCATGGTTCTGCCGCGCATCCAGGCTTGTTGGGCCTCGATGGACGGGTCAAGGATGGGTTCGAGGCTGTTTTCAGCATACCGATACCCAGGAATGGGGAGGTCTGCGGGGCGCGCGTTGATCGACCGCGTTTTTTCCATTTCTTCGAGGGAGTTTTGTAGGGTGGCCCGCGTTTGTTCCGACTCTTGGTATACGTTATTCACATCCGCGAGGAAGGTTTTCCAATTTTCGGGGATGTGTTCCAGGGAGCCAAAATGCTGAATAAGCTGGCGTTCGAGTAATTTATGCACGAAAAACCTCAAATGAACCTAAAGCGGTGACGCTTGATCCGGGGCGGGGAGATGGAGATCGTGTTGAGAATCGGTCAGGGAATCGGTCAGGGAATCGGCCAATTCTTCTGCATCCATTTGCATGTGGGTGTCGCCAAAGTGAATGGCGACTTCGCGTACACGGGAAAGCTGTCCAATTTCTTTGACGGCGGTTTGGAGAATCGTTTCCAGATCGAGACTATGAGAAAGTTGGGCGGTAATTTGGTTGAGTAATTGTTCGTTTTCGGCCCGGATACGGGTTTCTGCCACGAAGCGGGCATTTTCGATTGCGACCGCCAGTTGATCGGCCAGGGTTTCCAGCACGGTGATGTCGTCGGGGGAAAAGGCGGTGGGCTGGGTGCTTTGAATGGTCATTGCCCCCAGGGTTTGACCGCTTGCGGTCAGTGGGACGGCCAGTTCGGAGCGGGTTTCGGGCAGATAGGGGTTCTTAAAAAAGACAGTTTCGGTACCAATTTTTTGTGTAATTTGTGCGCGGGCCTCTAGGATACAACGCCCAATCATGGATTGATCATTGATGCGTAAGCGGTGTCTCTGGCTGATTTGAATGCGTCCGGCCTCACCTGTGCCCGCGCGAAGCACCGCGTACCGGCGAATTTCGTCTGCCAAAAAGATCCCGACATAATACATCCCGAACCGATCGCGAATCAGTTCGACAACGGCGGGTAAGAGTTGTTCCAGTTCCAAAATGGAGGAGGCGGCATTGGATACTTCTGCGGCGGTTTGCAGGAGGAGGGCACGACGTTGTGTTTGGGTGAACAAGCGGGCGTTTTCGATGGCCGCGGCGGCCTGGTTGCCCATAGCGATCAGCAAGTTTACATCCTCTTGATTAAAGTCGGGGTTGTTCACATCGTTGGTGGCTGTGATGGTGCCAAAGATACGATCCCGGTATAACAGGGGGACGACGATAATACTCCCTGCGCCTGCTCTGAGCCGGTGTTGGTAAACTTCTTCGGTTTCCCGATGATCTTTGTGCGTTTTGACAGAGAGGGCGGGTTTGCGTTCTTGAATTACCCAGCCAGTAAGACCATTCATTAATTCGTCATAAGCCAGGGGGACAATGCTCCCGGTGGGGAGGCCGCTTTCGACAAAGCCGGTGACCTGTTGGTTTTCAAAATCGAGGGTGATTAACAGCACCCGGTCGGCGGGCAGGCTATCTGCGATCCGGTCGACCACGGATTGCAGGAGGCTGGGCAGGTTTTCGACGGCGGCGGCCACCTGGCTGACCTGGTACAAAGATTCCGTGCGGGTCAGGGCTTCTTGGGTTTGTTCAAATAACCGGGCGCTTTGAATGGCAATGGCCGCAAGCCGCACGACGCCCCGAATCGCTTCCTGATCCTGATCGCGAATCTGGACGTGTTGGGCGGTGTGGAACAGTTCGATCACGCCACAGGTTCGATTGCCTGAAAGCCAGGGCAACATAAACTGTTCTTTTGTCAGGCCGTTGGGTTGGCGGATTGCGTTGTACAGCGCATCGTGGGAACTGAAAGCTTTCCAAAGGTCGGGCCGGGTGTCGGGGTCAAGAATTTGCCCGATTTGATAGGAGTCTTCTTCGCCGTTTGCGGGGAGGCGGAGGTCTACTTTGAAGGCGTTGAGATCATCTTGCCATTCGTACAGCGTGATTTGATCCGGCAGGATGACTGCTTGAATTTCCTCGAGCATTGCCAGGCGGATGTTGTGTTCGCCGTGGGCAATGCCGAATTTCTCGGCGGCCCGGGCGAGGGTGGTGGCAATACGCCGTTCGCGTTGTTCGCTGGCGAGAGATTCCTGGGTTTGTTGGAAGAGACGCGCGGTGCGGATGGTGGATGCGGCCTGGTTGGCAAGCAGGAGGGCGAGGTTTTGTTGGTCAACGGTGTAGGGACTCCCAAGTTGGCTCCGGTTGACGACGAGGACGCCCAGGGGTTCGTTTTGTTGAAGCAAGGGGACGGCTAGCGCGGCATGGATTGAAAGCTGGGTGAAGACAGTGGCGTGCCCTTCCCAGGTCGCGTAGTCATTTACCACTTGAATTTGGCGGGCTTTGATGGCTTTTCCGGCCAAGCCTTCCCCCATCTTTAGACGTTGTCCAACCAGGTGCCCTCCCTCGGCCTGGAAAGCATGTATGAGTTCCAGTTCTTTGGTTTCTTCGAGCCAAAACCAGAGGCCACCCCCATCGGAGTCTAAAAGTTCCATGGCCCGTTTGCTGAGGGTCGTAATGGCTGGGGCCAGGTCCATTTGGGTTTGGGAGAGTTCCAACGAAATTTCGTTGAGTTGGCGAAGGGCTTGGGAGCGTTTTTCCTGTTCCTGGAAGAGCCGGGCGTTTTGGATGATCGCGGCGGCCTGCCCGGCGATGGTGACAGCGAGGTCGATTTGTTCCTGGTTAAACGAATGGATCGGGCTGATCTGGTCGAGCATCATAATCCCTAGACCGCGATCCTGGCTGATTAATGGGATGGTGAGAATGGTTTGTTGGTGGAAGGGCTTGACCCGTTCGAGGGGGATAATGTCGGTGCGGGCTTGAACATTGTTGATGAGCAAGGGGCGGCGCAACCGGAGGGTGTCCGCGAAGATGGCGACTTCGGAAACGGGGCCGCTTGTAAGGGCTTTGAAGAGTTCCCATTGTTTGCGGTCGGTATGCCCATCGGCAAATTGTGCCATGGTGGGGTGGATGTAATTATTTTCGTCGAGCAAATACACCATACAGCGATAGGCCTGGGTGACTTTGGCGGTGCGGCGGGTGATTTCGCTGAGGATTTGGTTGAGTTTGATAGAGGTCGAAACGACTTGGGTGATTTCCAGGAGTGTTGTTGAGGTAAGTAAGCGGCGGTTGTTGGCCTCAAACAGGATGGCGTTGTCCAGGGCGCTGGCAATTTGATCGGCCATGGTTTGGAAGACGCTGAGGTCTTCGGCGGTGAAGGCGGCTGGGAGGTGCGATTGAATGGTGAGCGCGCCCAGGGTACGTGTGCGACTGGCGAGGGGCAGAATCATTTCCGACCGGGTATCGGGCAGATGTGGGTTTTGGAAGACGATGGCGTCTTGGCCTACATCCAGGGCAATGTGGGTTTGGTTGGTGAGAATACATTGGCCGATGAGGGAGGTGTTGTCCAGGGGGAGGTAATAGCCTTCGGCCATGGCATTCAGGCCGGATTCGCCACTACCTGCGCGGAGGAGCGCCCGTTCGCGTGCTTCGTCTACTAAAAAGATACCGACATAATAAAAACCAAACCGATTGCGGATCAATTCCACCACTTGGGGCAAAAGTTGTTCGAGTTCCAGAATAGAAGAGACGACCCGGGAGATTTCGGCTGAGGTTTGGAGTTGGAGGGCGCGCTTTTGGGTTTGGAGCAAAAGTTCGCTGTTGGTGAGGGCCCCCGCAAGCTGGTTGGCCATCGCGGTTAGCAGTTCAACATCGTCCTTGGAAAAATCGGCTTCTTCATAGGCTTTGATGGCGGTGATGGTTCCTACGGCGCGATCTTGGTAGAACATGGGGACAACAATGATGGAGCCGAGACGATTTTCGAGACGGTGCTTCTGGGCGTTCTGGTCTTCGCGGGGGTCGGCGTAGCCTTTAGGGGAGAGGGCCGTTTGACGATTTTGGAGTGCCCATCCGGTTAAGCCTTGCATCAGGGCGTCGAAGAGGCCTGGGGTTATTTCTTGAGGGGCGCCGTTGTTTTCGATGAATTGCAATACTTTTTTGCTGGGAAGATCGAGCGTGCAGACGAGAACACGATAGGCAGGTAAGGTGCCTGCGATGGTGTCGGCAACGGCCAGGAGCAGGTCTTCGGTTTTTTCGAAGGAGGTTGCGGCGCGGCCAACCTGATAGAGGGCTTCGGTGCGAATGAGGGAGGATTGGGTCTCTTTGTATAAACGGGCACTTTCGATGGCTGTGCCGAGTTGGGCGACAATGGCTTCGATCAGGTTGATTTCTTTGGCGGACCAGTTTTCGGAGGCCTCTTTTTTGAGTTGCATGATGCCCGCAACATGATCTTGAATCTTGATGGGGATGGCCAGGGTGTCTGAAGCGGAAAGGGTGGGGTGCCCCGCGCGGGCGGCGGGGGCGAGGGAAATCGGGAGGGGTTCGGAGACGGAGGTGATCCCTTTTGCGTTGGCGCGGTAGGCGAGGGCGCGGGCTTCACGTGCGAGGTTTTTCCACCCTTCGCGGCTTAGGTCGCGGTAGGCGCGGCGGGCGGAGTCGAGGGCGGATTGGGTTTCGGCGAGGGAGATTTGATTCTGGGCGAATAGGTGGGCGTTATCGATGGCGACGGCTAATTGGTCGGCGAGGAGTTGCAGGATGGAGATGTCTTCGGGGAAGAAGGCTTGGGGTTGGGTGCTTTGGACATCGAGGACCCCGATAAGTTTTCCGGCGGCGATGATGGGGAGGGCCATTTCGGAGCGTGTTTCGGGTAAATCGGGGTTGTTGAAGTAGATGGCGTCTGCCCCGACATCGAGGGCGATACGCGGGCGTTGTTGTTTGGCAACGTATCCGACGATGCCGGTTTCCCCGACTTTGAGCCGGTGGTTGCGGGCTAACATTCTTTGCCCACCTGCGCTGTTGGCGGCGCGGAGGATGGCGTATTCTTCATCCTCACTGAGGAAAAAGATGCCGACGTGGTAGAAGCCAAAACGTTCGCTGACGAGTTGGGCGACGCGTGGCAGGAGTTCGTTGATGTCTCGGATGGAGGCCACGGTGTTGCCGATGTCTACGGCGGCATGGATTTGATTGGCGCGTTGTTGAAGGGCCTGGGTTCGTTCGTCTACCTGATGTTCGAGGTTGCCGATGAACCTTTTGAGTTGGTCGGCCATGGTGTTGAAGGAACTGGCGAGCGTGCCAAATTCGTCTTGGGTGAAGTCTTCGATGCGTGTATCGAGGTTGCCCTGGCTGATTTGGGCGGCGTTTTCTTTGAGTTTGTCGAGTGGGGAGGTAATGATGCGTGAGAGGATGCTTGCCAGCACAATTGCGATGAAAACGGTGCCGAGCAGGACGGTGTTGGAGGTGAGGCTGATCAGCCGGATGGGGGTCAGGATTTCTTCATTGGATTGAGAGAAGACGATGCGCCACTGGACGTTTTCCAGGGGGCTGTTGGGGTATAGGTCGCCTAAAACGGTCCAGGCAATGAGGCGGTCTTCGTTAAAATAGGGGAGGACTTGCCAGGTTTGGGATAGAGTGCTGATAAATTCCCAGTTTAGGCCAGATTCGAGGGGCGGCTGGGTGGGAGTCTCTGGGAGTTGGTAGCCCAAGGCGTTAAAAAAGGCGGCTTTGCCTGTTTCGCCAAATTCGACTTCGTTGACGCGATTGAGCAGGTTTTGCAGATTATAGCGGGAATAGAGAATGCCTTGCGTTTCGTTAACTGCGTTGATGACGGGGATGGCGATTTCGATATAGTATTGTTGGGCGGAGGCATGGTAAAAGAGGGGGCTAATGTAAATTTTGCCCTGGCCATTTTTGAAGATGGTTTCCCACCAGGTGAATTCTTGGGAGAGGTAGCGTTCTGGCGGGGTTGTTCCGGTGACAATGATCCCTTGACTGTCGGTTAGATAGATTAGTTGATGTTCCGGGGAAATCGTTTGGAAGGCCAGGAGATCGTTATAAGGGGCTGGATACCGAGTAAGATATTCTGTTGTGAGGGTTTCTTGGCTGGAAGTTTGCCACGTGAGTTCGCGCGCGGCGATTTCTGCCTGGAGGGTTTCTAGCGTTTGGGTGGTGTATTGGCGGTTTTGGAGGTCAAGGGTGGCGATAATGGAGGGGCTTTGGGCGAGTTCCTGGAGTTGAACGATTTCGTTGAGTAATTCCGCACCGATATTGCGGGTTTCGGCCAGGGCCAGGACGGTGAGTTTTTTACCTTCTGAGTTGATGGTGTTGATGCGTAAGACGGTGAAGGTTGTGAAGCCTACGGCAATACTGATCATCAGGATGATGATGGTGATTGCCCCCATGAGTTTGGCAAAAACAGACCATTTGCGAAAGACACGTTGGATCTTGTATGTTTGTTCGTCAAAACTGGAAAACCGTAAGGTGATGAAAAGCACCAGGCTGAAAAAGAGCAGGGAGGTGATGGTGATGGCGAGTGACCCTTCAAATAAGGGGTTGTTTCTGCTTTGGAAAACTGCCGTAAAAAAAGTGGCTAGAAAGAAGAAGGAGGCTGTTTGGCTGGTTTTAGGGGCGCTATGCCGGTCTTTCCAGGCGACAACCAAGACGGGGCAGACTAAACTGAGCGCGGCAAAACCTAAATGAATGCCGAAGAAAAGGTTATGGAGAATGCCGGTTTCTGCGGTGCGGAGAACGGTCAATCCGCTAGAGAACTCGGCGGGGGTGGGGAGGGTAATTAATAGAAATGCTCCAAAGAAGGTTTGTGATGCCCCTGTCACGTCCAGGGTTAAAGCCAGGGCGGGGAAGAAGGCTAAGGCGATGACGAATTGGTAAAACCAGCGATATTTGGCGAGCCAGTGTGGTCTCAACGTAGCTACGCTGGTCAGGTAGAGGAGGGGGCCAATCGCGTTGAAAATGGCAAGGAGGATGATCAACCAGGGGGTGGCTTCTTTGAGGGTGAACGTGCTTTGAAGGGTGTTATTTGCGAGGTTGGAAATGGAGAGAACAATGAGGAGGGCCGCCTGGGTGCGCGGGCCAGGCGATTTGGGATCGAGCAACAGGATATACCCGGCAAGGAGAATTTGCAGGAGGGTGATGATGAGTAAAAAACTGGAAAAGAGGAGTTGTATGGTCACTTCATGCTCCAGAATCTGACGGGGAGAAGTGTAGCTCTGCCGTATCGTGCAGGGTGGGCGGTAGTAAGCGAATTTCTACTTCGGAGAGTTTGAGTTTCTTTTGCATTTCTTGCACGCTGGTTTGGAGAATGGTTTCCAGGTCTAGGGTTTCGCGAACTCGGCTAGAAATATCGCTAATCATCTTTTCTTGTTCGGCGCGAGTTTGGGTTTCGAGAATGAGCCGGGTGTTTTCAAGGGAGAGGGCGGTTTGATTTAGGATGGCTTCAATGAGAACGATTTCGTCGTTTGTCCAGATGCGTTGTGTGGAAACTAGTTCTATAGCCCCTAAAACTTGATCCTGAAACATGATGGGGGCAATGAGGGTGGCATTACCCATGTTGTCATGTTCGATATGGATTTTCCGTTCATTTTGAGCGATGGCGAGAGCGGTCTCGTTCGGGTGGGGACTTTCGGCGACGGTGCCCCGCGAAAGGTGGTAGGCGGGGACATCTTGGGTGAGTAAAGCTTGCCAGGTGGTTTGTAAATAGAATTGGTTGAGCCGGTTAATTTCCCGGAGTTGTTGTTGGCTCTCGTTAAACAGGCGGGCGGTTTCAAAGGCGGTTGCAATTTGGTTGGCGACACTTTCCAGCGTTAGAATTTCGCGTTGACTGATGGTTTGGGGGTGGGTGCTTTGCAGTTGAATGGCGCCCAGGGGTTTTCCGCGGGAGAGGAGGGGAAGCGTTATTTCTACGTGGATTTGTGGAGCAAGGTGGGCTAAATTAAGGGAGGAAGGCGTGGTGACTTTTGTTTTCCGTGTGCGAATCGCGTCTGCAACGGAATTCGGTTTGGTAAGGTCGATTTGCTGGGTTTCGGAGACGGGGGTTTGGGGGTGCGTTTGATTGGTATAGCTCAGAATGGCCCATTTTTCGGAAGTGTCTACCATATAAATGGTTGCAAATTCGAAGGGAAATAATGAGACCAGTTTTTGGATGACCCGTTGTCCGAGTTGATCTGAATCCAGAAGGTTGCTGATGGTTTGGCTGATTTCAACACTTGCCTGGAGTTGGGCTGTTCGGTGTTCGATCCGTTGTTCAAGGTTGGCTTGGATGGCTTTTAGTTCGTTGTTGGCCTCTTCCAGGGCGGTTTCGTTTTGTTTGGCGCGTTGTAGGGCAAGGGAGGTGGTTCTGGATACGGTGGCGAGCAGAATGCTGGTCATCAGAAACACAAACGAAGAGATGGCGACTTTTAACAGGGCAGGATATTCAATGCGTGTGATGGTGATAATCTCGGAATTTTCCGCAAGATGAATGCCGATGACGCTTAATATGCCCATCACAGCAAAAAAGAGGCTGTACCGGGTACTTAACAAAAGCCCGGCGATCATGATCACGATGCTATAGGTTTGAATGGTGAGGCTGTCCCCTCCGTTACTGCGGATCGAAGCGCCCAGGGTGGTCAGACCCAACAAAAAGCAAAAGATCAGACTTGCAAGGTTGAGGTTGCCACGTTGCATCAGGATATAACATCCAATGGTGAAGAGCATGGCAATGCCCAGAAAACCCAACGCGGGGAGTGGGTTATTTGGGAAAATCGCAAAGATCAAAAGTCCAAAAACGACCTCAAAACTGAAAACGGAAGTCAAAATTAAATATAGATTCCGGGCGAGACGTGTTTGGGTTTCTTGCTTAAATTGAGGCGGATAGAACCATTGGTGTAAAGACATGGAATTGGGCGCTTTATGAGCGGGGGGGCGTTGGGTGGGCGGGTTTGGCGGTGCTTAATTGAATATTTGCGTCGTGGATATTCAACACAGTCGCCAATTCCGAGAGAGTGGTTTTCAGAATGGCTTCCATGTTGGTTGCGTTGTGAATATTGGCGGTGATTTGGTTGATTTGGTGTTCACGGGCGGCGAGTTGTTGCGAAGCTTCGACCAACCGGGCGTTTTCCAGGGCCAGCGCCGCCTGACGAGTTACCGCGTTCAAAATTGTCAGATCATCTTGTGTCCAATCGCGTTTGGTGGATTTTAGATTGAGCAAGCCAATGACTTGATTCCGGTGGATGAGGGGCATGGTTAAGGTGGCCTGCTCTCCTGAATGACTAAAAACAGGGCCTCGCTCGTGCAAAACCTGGTCAATCGATGGGAAGTCGGGCAGTTCGGGGGCGCTAATTTGATTGTTGGAGTACAAAAATGCCGGATTAGGGTTGGTTTTGAAGAAGGCGCTCCACCCCTCGCGCATGAGCGATTGATTGAGACGACTGATTTCTGCCAGTTGTTGTTGGGCTTGTTGGTAGAGGCGGGCGTTTTGAATGGCAATGGCGACCTGGTTTGCCATATTTTGCAGGGTTTCGATATCTTGTTCGCTGAAGGCGGATTCTTCGGTAGATTGAACGTCCAGCGCGCCGATGACCGCGTCACCCGCCAGGAGGGGGAGGGCTATCTCTGACCGGGTCGCGGGGAGCAGGGGGTTGTTGAACCGGATCGGTTCTTCGCCCACGTCCAGCGCAATGCGGGCTTGTCGGATAAAAATGGCGGTGCCTACCATACTTTTGCCGCCGATTTCCAGACGATGTTGCCGCGCGAGGAGCGTTTGCCCTGCCTCGCCTGTTGCGGCTTTTAATTCGGCCCATTCCCCTAATTCGTCCACGAGAAAGATGGCCGCGTAATAATATTCAAAGCGGTCGGTGATGAGGTTTACGACGGTCTTGATGAGTTCGTCCGAATTTAAGGAGGCACTGGCGGCTTGTCCTACTTCGGTGCTGACTTCAAGCAGGTTGGTGCGTTTGTAGACGCGTTCTTCCAACTCTTTTAGGGAGAGGTGGAGTTGTGCGGTCATGCTGTTAAAGGTTTGCGCCAGAACGCCGATTTCATCCCGGGAGGTGACTTCTGCTTGAAGGGATAAATCGCCTTCTGCCGCTTTTTCTGCGATGGCGGTGAGGCGGGTGATGGGGGTGCTTAGGCCCTGTGCGGCAATGAAAGCGGCGGAGAGGCTGAGGAGGGTGATCACGCCGGAAAAGAGCAGAATGTTGGCGGTTTGTTGCCGGGCGGGTTCCAGAAAAATGGTTTCTGGCTGGAAAAAGGCCACTTGCCAGGGGCGATTTTTTAGTTCAACGACCGCGACTTGATTGGTCACTTCGCCAGTGAGCGGATCGGTGACGGAGAAAAACGGGAGGTTGCGTTGCAAGCCCGCTTGTAAATCCGGGGAAATGGCAATCGCTTCGGAGGTATTCACCTGGGGAAGTCGTTTCATACGTTGGAGTTCTGCCAATAAGGTTGCGTCGAGTTCTGCGACTGTTTTGAAGACGAGGTCCGGGCGGGTGCCGTGGGCGAGGTAGATTAAATTTTCGTCGAAGATGGCCCCGAAGGACCCCGCGCCTGCGAGATCGTTTTTCTCAGTAATAATTTCTTGAATGATCAGGCCATCGTAATGCACGACGAGGACGCCGATGGGGTTGTTGCGTGTATCTGCGATGCGGGCGGAAAAGTAAATACTCGAAAATTCGCCTTGTTCGGGGATTTCCAACGGAGAACTGTATGTTACGCCTAACAGAATGGGTTGAATATAAATATGCCGATCTGACCAATCTAGTCCAAGGTAGGGGTTGGTGTTGCCGGAAAAACGGTGGGTATCAAAAATAATGGTTCCCGAACGGTCGAGAATGGAAAAGCCGAGCAGGTAGGATTGGTTTTCTGGGGAAAGCCCCTCATGTAAGGCAATCAGGTTGTCGAAATAATTTTGGATTTGTTTTTCAAGCTCTGAGCCTTTTTTTTGTTCGGGGAGGAGGTTCAGGTAATCTCTGAAGAGGGGAAATTGGGCTTCGATTTGGATGACTTCCATTTCGTTGGAAATAAAACTATCGATACTTTCGGCAGTTTGGGAGGCTAAGGAAAAAAGGGCGCTATTGGCGGCCTGCGTTAAAGATAGACGGGAGGCGCGGTTACTCAAAAAAGCCAGAAACCCCAATGGAAGCACAGTGATGACAAAAAAAGTCGCAATGAGTTTTCGGCGAATGCTCCAATTATTGAACAAGTTCAGGAGGTTTAAAAATTTCATTGGGTTTTTGCGTGTCCATTGTTTTGAATGGAGGGAGGGGGTAAGAGGGTTTCCTCCAGGCCAAGTTGAATGGTAGCTTCTTCAAGACTCAGCGCTTTGGCTAATTCCAAAATGGTGGTCTTCATGACTTCTTCTACGTTGAGGGTTTGTTGGAATTTTGAGGTGATTTGATTGATGACTTGTTCATTACGCGCCGTGCGTCGATTTTGGGCGAAGAGGTTCGTCATCTCGATAAAAACCGCGGCCTGAGCACTGAGCGCTTCAACAAGATGAATTTGCTGGGGCGTAAAATCGCGGTAGTTGATTTCGTCATGTAATTCCATGAGGCCAATGACTTTATCTTGGGTGATTAAGGGAACCATCAACAGGGTTTTTAACCCATCTGCGCGCAGGATGGCAACTTCGGCCTGATCTGCATTGGGATCATCCGCCCGCAGGGGGATAATGACCCGTTCATTTAAAACTTTTGCCGTTAGGGGGTAGTCAGCCAAATTGTAACGTTGTCCAAATCCCCCGGAAACATCCACCCCTGGCGTGTAGCCGAAGATCGTGACCACCTCATCTCGATCGACATCCCACGAAGAAATGACGTAATTTTGGGTGCCAGAAATGTTGAGCATGTGTTCGGCAATGGTCAACAACGCATCTTGACTTTGCACAGAGGTGTACATCGAAAGGCTTGCGCTGTACAAAGTGTTAAGTTCGTAGAGTTGGTTTTGCGTTTCCTGAAAAAGGCGGGCGTTTACGATGGCGGTTGCCAAACTGTCGGCTAACCCCTGAAGGACCGTGATGTCATCTTCATCAAAAGCCTGAGATTCGGCTGATTGGATGGAAACTGCACCAATAATTTCCGAAGAAGATTTGAGGGGGAGGGCGAGTTCGGAATGTGTTTTAGGGAGATGGGGATTTTCAAACCGGACGGCTTCTTGCCCGACATCGAGTGCGATGCGTGGCTGTTGGTGGGTGATGCACCAACTAATCATCGAATTCCCCCCAATTTCTAACTGGTGTCCCTGCGCGAGCATGGTTTTGCCAGGTTCGCCGGTTCCTGCTTTTAAAACGGCATATTGTCCATCGTCGCTTACGAAAAATACCCCGACATAGTACAAATCCAGCCGTTCTTGAATCACCTCGGCCAGGCGTTGCAAATAGTTTTCCGAGGTTTCCGCACTGATCGTGCGTGAAATTTCAGCGACAGTACGTAATTGATTCACGCGCCGTTCCAAATGGAAACTATGCGTTTTAACGGCTTCTGTGGCGATACGAGTGGTGGTTAAGCTCTTTTCCAGCCCATTAATCAGAATGTTAATCCCAATGGTGACAATAAACCCTAAAAAAATATAATCGAGGGCAACGTCTAACCAGGAAAGCGGGGTGGTGAAATCGGGGGCGGCAGTGAGAAGGTGGCGATTAATAATTAAAAAGGCAAATGTTAGGAGCAAAATGGCCTGGGCGATCCAGTTGAAAATGGTCCAACGTGTGCCA
>JABWBV010000535.1 GCA_013359445.1 Anaerolineales bacterium
GTTCTTCGTTACCACCCTCGAGGATACCCCCAGATGCGCCTGACCTCAAGCCTCCCGCACGGCGTCCCAGTGGGGGAAGTTGTTTTATGCTAACACGTGCAAAATAATCCATTGAAATACGTTGATCCAAGTGGACACATTGCTTGTGAGTTAGTTGGAGAATGTAATTCTGATGAGGCGTCTACCTCATCCCCAGATTCTGAAAACGATATTCCAGTCCCTGACAAAGAAGAATGGGATAGAGCAGATTGGGAAGCTGCTGGAGTTATATTTGATGTGGCTTCTGGTTTAAAAGCTGAATATATTGATCAGATTATCAACGCATTGAACATGGTGAAAAATGTTTTGGGGAGTAGAACTCTTTCAGCACTAGGTTTAGTGAATGGAGGGTCGTTAAAGTTTATTTTTATTGGCGATGGACGTGCAAATGCGCCAGGATGGGAGGGAGAGGTGAGACTCGGCATTAAGGTTTTTACTGCAACTCCAGAACACATTGTTCACGAATTAGGTCATATTGTTGATTACAATGCTGGTCCAGGTGGTATTAATAATTTATACACAACCAGCTCTGGATGCTCAAAGGATGTTTGTAAATCCAGCCACAATGTTTGGAGGTGGAATACAGGATGGGAAAAAGATTCTGATGGAAACTTTTTATATACAGGAGATCCACTTGCCGCCTCAACTGGCTATGGTCTAGACAATCCGGGTTTAGGGCCTGCAGAGGATTTTGCAGAAACATTCACTTGGTATATATACACACAAAATGGGCAAAAAGCACCACCAGGCTATAGGGAGCCTAGTGCAGGACGCATAGACGCATTAAAAACAATCATCTCACACTTTCCATAAAAATTAGATAATACAGTAGGAGCAATATATGATGACATGTTTTTCTGGCTCATCACGCAAGTTGATAATTGAAGTAAATCTATTAGTAACTATATTTTTATTAGTGTCTTGCTCCAGATCATCTGAACAATATACTGAAATAACACCAAATGTGACAGAATCGACCGAAATGACACAGGAAGCTAATACTTCACCGTTAACAGAAGAACTTTTACGTGAAAGATGGTTAAATGGACAGCCTTGCCAGCCTCCATGCTGGGAAGGCATTATTCCAGGCAAGACAACCGCTATAGAAGCAATGTCGATTCTTGAGAAAAATAATATCATCTCGTCCCTATCTATTACTGATGATCCTGGGTCAGGAGTCCAGTCAGGGCACGTTGAATGGGAAATAATCCTAGATGATACCAAACCTTATAAAGGCGAAGCATTATTTGACTTAGATTCACCAAACCAATTCATATTTGCTATCCGTCCTGGATTCCCAAACACAACGCTTGAAGAATTGATTCAAAAGCTTGGGACACCTACACACATTTTAGCTGATTATTATCAGCCTCCAGACGCAGAAAATCATTTTTGGGAACTAAATGTTATTTGGATGGAGAAAGGGATATCCTTTACAACTGGGGGCAAGGAACCAGCACCAACAATAAACGAAGCATTAATTCTTGAAAGCGTTATTTATTTCGAACCCTCTGTCGAAAGATTTTTAGAACTTTGGAATCCCCGGCGACCAGATGGATTAACGGTCTGGAAAGGATATGGCGAATTTAGCAAATATTTAGAGTATTTGGAAACAAAATAAATACATATTTCAAAAAAACTCCTCCGGCGCTTGTGTTCCCTCTTACTGCGCCGGGTTCCGGGCTGGAAGCACGGGCTGGTTAATCACGACCAGCCCTTTTCGTCGCGAGCGAGGGCTTCTTTTGAACGACAAGTCATCATTTCACCGTACTTAAAGACTTGGCGAGCGCGCAGACTCGTTTGACCCGGTTGGCGGGCTGCTCGAAAAGCTGGGCTTTTTACCGTTCAGGAGACGAACACTCATGTAACTCACAATACCTGCCAGCCTCTCTATCCCTTCAATGCCAATCAAGGTATCGCCCAAAAATCATACCCAATAGCGGTTGACAGTGCGAGAAATGCAATCACCAGTCTAACTGCACATCATAATCTGTGGTTTACGGAAATTAATAATTTTATGACACCCTTGACATAAATCCCAGCCCGTGTAAAATTTCACCATTGGCGTACACGCAATTGGGCGTTGTGCGCCTTTTTATTTAACCTGGCGCACTGCTTGTTCAAGCAGTGCGCTTTTTGATTCCCGTAAGGAGTTGTTTGGTATGAGTATGACCCGGAAAATTAAATCCTTTTTGCTTCTCTTCATCGGCTTGATTTTTGGGTTCCTCATTTGGGGAAAGGACGACATCCAGGCCGCTCTGGCAAAGATTTCCCTTATGCAAAATTCAAAGATAGAAAATCTTGAACTGACAGGCGCGCCCACGCTAGGGCCGGATGAGGCCCCCGTGACGATCATCGAATTTGGGGATTTTGAGTGCCCATATTGCAAAGCGTGGCATGACGACGTTCTACCCAACATTCTTGAACAATATGGTGAACAAGTTCGCTTTATTTACCTGGACTATCCCCTCACAGATATCCATTCGCAGGCATTTCTGGCAGCAGAAGCGGCACATTGTGCAGGGGAGCAAGGAGGATATTGGGCGTATCACGAGGCCTTATTTGAACACCAGGAAAAATTAGACAACGATTTATACGCCCCGTTAGCCTTCGAATTAGGACTGGATGTGGACACCTTTCAAGCCTGTCTGGAGGAAGGCAAATTTGCTCAACAGGTTCGCCAATCCATGTTGACCGCGCATGATCTGGCTTTCACCGGAACACCTGCCTTCATTATCAACGGTCAGGTGCTCATCGGCGCACAGCCGTTTGAAACATTCGAGAAAATTATTACCGAGGCGTTGGGAAAATGAAGAAAACACTCTTGCTCCTGATCACACTTTTGGTCCTCTCGGGTACTGCCTGGTTTCTCTATCAGCGAAACTCCCCTGAAGCGGTGAACGCCCTTGTGCCAACTCCTGAACCAATATCAGATTTATTTCCTGAACGGCCGCCAGTAAGCGACGAGATTGCCGCAAAGGTGCAAGAGGCTTTAGCCTGGACGCTAAACACGCAACCCTTTGAAGAAATTTCTTTGATCGATGAAACCTCTTTCAGCTGGTTGACCATGTATCTGATTTCCAGTGGCGAATTCGAGACTACTGAGATAACCCTGGAGAAAGGCGAGAAGTTATGGGTAGATGTGGTTTACGCCTATTTCCTCAACCAGGCAAAAGAAGTCTTTCTAATCCCGCTGGTAATCGGGGTGCAAACAGAAACAGGGTTGTACGCTTATTTATCTGATAGCTACCTGAACGAACAAGGTGGGAAAGTAAGTGTATCCACTGCGCTTAATCGAGAGGCAGCCCTTCAGGATGCCCAAAAACGCCTGAGCGCAGGGGTGCAAATCCGCATCACGGCCTACCAATCCGTTCACCCAACCGAAATCATCTGGGAAGAATGTCCAGATTACATGGTCGATTTCCGACAATTGCCGGCCCAAATTTGTGATGTTGGTCAGATCCTTGAACAAAAGCACCCAGGCTATCTGACCTTGTTGATTGCCCGCGCGGTCAATGGCATTCCCACCGATTGGATGTTGATTGGCTGGTTTTCCTTTGAACCCGAAGTGGATGCCATTTCTTTTGATGAACGATAGGAGGCTCAAAATGCAGATACCCCAATTTTTACACCCACCCCGAACTACCCTTCGAAACCCCTGGTTTCGCTATGCCATCCCTGTCCTGATGGGCATGATGATCGCCGCTTTTGTCTCGTTATGGCCTGACATCCAATGCAGGGTCTTCGCCCAATGTAGCGCACGTGATCTCTGGTGCAACGGAGATTGCTCACAAGTTTGCCAGCCCGCGACCAGTGTCGGGTATGTCGCTTCTTGTTCTCCGGTCATCATCCCTGGCGGCTCCTATTGCGATGACGATTTTCGAAGTGACGTGTGTGCCGTCCGGTGTACCGACCCCAACAATTGCAATGTCACCCAACAAGTCACTGGAGGCGCATGTTCAGGCCGGCTGCGCCAGCAAGGAGGGTATTCCACCTGGAATGTGGGCCGGTGTCCCTCGTATGCGGCTGATCCATCTTGCAAGGTTCAAACGCGCTATACACGGGTGGATTGCTGTGGCGGTTCGAGCGGCGGGGGTGGAGGGGGTGGCGGAGGAGGCTGCGAACCGGAATATGCGCCGCCTGCGATCGCGCTCAGTGAATACACCCCACCCTACCCGATCGTCATCGGGCAAGACCCAGATGAAATCGGGGTAGATATCGTCCTGACTGCCACGGGTGGAAACAAAACGAATGGCTGTGATGGTGACGACCAAGCCAGTATCACCGGCCTGAGTATTGTGCAGGTGAAACTTTCTGACGCAACCGTCACCTGGATTACGGGCTATCTCGCCCAACGTTTCCCAGGGGCAGATATTCTCGATAGTTATCCCTTCGTGCCTGCCTTTACCACCAGCCTGAATGGATCTACCGCGACGCTTAACGCCCACCTGGACCCGCTCGATCCGGGATGGTACGAGGTCCAGGCCCAGGCCACCCAGGATGACGGGCAATCCATAACCGCCACCGTACAAATTCCGGTCTATTTGCTGGATTCAACGATCACCTTGCCATAGCCCTATTCAGTTTTCAGCAGATAGTGTTAAGGATCCAGTTTTCTCGTTTTTCAACTGAACACTGCTTACTGAATACTGAATACTGATAACTGCGTACTGCCCACTACCCAATGACCCTTGACACGCTCCTCCTCCCCTTCTTCTGGATACTCAATGGCCTGCTCGCACTTATATATTTGCTCGCCGGGCAATGGTTGGCCGTTCTATTGGTTATCCCGCTTGGACGATTGATATGGGTCGCACCCCCTGAACAGCGCATCTGGACAGCGGTTGCAGGAGGGTTAGGGGTGTTCGCCTCCTTGTTCGCACCCCAACCGGTGCCTTTCTGGATGTTATTGATGGCCACATCAGGCGCGTTGGCCGTTTCAGCAGAGCAATTCAACCCGGACAATTTGCGTTGGCGGGTGGTAA
>JABWBV010000536.1 GCA_013359445.1 Anaerolineales bacterium
CCCACGAAAGGACGCGGAACGCGCGAAAGGGATTCGTGCCTTTCGTGGTATTTCGCGTGTTCCGCGTTCTAATTCTTTGTGCGTTTGGTGAGAGGCATTTGGACCGCGAGCCCCAGAAAGGACGCGGAACACGCGAAAGGGCTTCGTGCCTTTCGTAGTATTTCGCGATTTCCGCGTTCCAATCCCTTCTGCCAATGAATAATGGAAGCGAAGAGAATTCCCCCAGTTCCTCCAATGCCCAAGAATTCCCACAAATTTCCCCATCCCCTTTTCCCCTCTTCTCCTTTTCTCCTCATTCCCCTCCCCCTCCTCCCCAATTCTCCTGTAAAATAAACCCATGCTCTCCCTCAACCCCTACATCGCTGGAAACCCTGTCGGCGGCACCCCCAACTTTGTGGGCCGCGCCGACGTTCTGCGCGAAGTTCTGCGGGTCATGCGCCAACCGCACCAAAACATCATCGTCCTCTACGGCCAACGGCGCATCGGCAAAACCTCCGTCCTCCAACAACTCGCCGCCCGCCTCCCCACCGAAGGCACCTACTACCCCGTCTACTTCGACCTCCAAGACAAAGCCTCCTGGCCCCTCAGCCGCGTCCTCACCGACCTCGCCCGCGCCCTCTCCCACGAACTCGTCCGGCAAGGCCCGCCCGAACTGCGCGGCACTGGCCCCCTCCTCAGCGACGAAGAACCCGTTCGTGCCTTCCAACAAACCTGGCTCCCCGCCCTCCTGCAACGCCTCCCCCCCGGCCACTCCATCGTCCTCCTCTTCGACGAATTCGACGTCCTCGCCGACCCCAAAGGCGGTCAGGCCGGCACCGACCTCTTCCCCTACCTGCGCGGCCTCCTCGCCACCGACCCCGCTCGCCTGCAATTCGCCTTCGTCATCGGACGCAAAGTCGAAGACCTCGAATCCATCGCCCTCTCCCTCTTCAAAGGCGCCCCCGCCCTGCGCGTCTCCCTGCTCAACAAAGCCGACACCTTCGAACTCATTCGCCTCTCCGAACGCAACGCCACCCTCCACTGGGCCGATGAAGCCCTCGAAAAAGTCTGGGACCTCACCCACGGCCACCCCTTCCTCACCCAACAACTCTGCTCCCGCCTGTGGGAAAACCTCTACGATAGCGACCCCACTGGCACCCCCAGCGTCCTCCGCGAAGATGTAGAAAACGCCATCGCCGAAACCCTGGAATCCAGCCGCAACACCCTCGAATGGCTGTGGGACGGCCTCCCCCCGGCAGAACGCGTCGTCATCTCCGCCCTCGCGGGGGCCGGAAGCCGCGCGATTACCCAACCCCAACTGGAACAGCTCCTCCGCGAGAGTGGCGTCCGCGTCGTCATCCGCGAACTACAAAACGCCCCCCAACTCCTCCAAGATTGGGACCTGATCGAACCTGCCGAAGGGGGCTACCGGTTCCGCGTCGAACTTTTCCGCCAGTGGATTTTGGAACACAAACCCCTCACACGGGTGCAAGAAGAACTCGACCGCATCGAACCCCTTGCCGAAAACCTCTACCAGGCCGCCTATGGCTTCTTCCGCAGTAATCAGTTAGAAGACGCCCTGCCCCTGCTCCGTCAGGCCATTGGCCTCAACCCCAACCACGCCCGGTCGCGGCAACTGCTTGCAGAAATCTTCCTCCTGCGCGGGGAAGTGGATCAAGCCGTGCAGATTTTGCAAATGCTGTACGACACCCAGCCCGCGGTCGCCCGCCCCCGTCTGGTACAGGCGCTCCTCCTGAAGGCGGAAGAAGAGCCGGACGAAGAAAAACGCCAGCCCATTTACCAGCAAATCCTCCTCGTAGACGCCAATCATCCCATCGCCCTCCAACGCGTCAGCGATATCCAACGCACCCTCCGCCAGCGGGACCTGGCCCAACGGATGGAGCAATTAGAAAAAGCCGAAAAAGACAAACGATACCGCGACGCCCTCGACCTGGCCCACAAACTGGCCGAAAAATACCCCGACGAACGCGCCTGGGACCTCGACCTGGACCGGCTCGAACAAAAGACCAAACTGGCCGAAGCCTATCAGCGCGCCATCGGCGCGTGGAACAGCGGCAATCGCGACGCGGCCCTGCGCGGGTTAGCCGAAGTCATCGCCCTCGAACCCGATTACGAAGAAGCCACCCGCTACCTTCACCTTGCCAAAACCGGCCACGACCCCGCCCTGATGATGAACCAACTGGCGGGCGAGCAAAAAGCGCACCACCGCGCCAAAGCGCGGCTGGAAGAAGAAACCGACGCCCGCGCCGAGGCCGAAAAACAGCGCAACGAACTACAAATCCGGCTGGAAAGCGAAAAATACCTGACCGAATCCACCAAACGCATGTCCCGCCGCATGTTGTACTGGAGCATTGGCAGTAGTTTTCTGGCACTGGCCTTTTTGATCGCCTGGCTGTTAAGCACCGCCATCAACAACTCCAAACTCGTCGCCACGCAAACCGAGATGGCGGAAACCTATCAGGAAGTTGCCCAACTCCAAACGCTGGTGTCCGCGCAGATGTCTGCCACTCCCGCAAACGCCACAGGAGCCGCCACCGAAACCCCCACCAACGCAGAAACCCGCCTGCCCTCCGAAACTCCCCTCCCGGCAGATGTCACCCCGGATGTGTCCCCCACCCCCACCGCCTCCCCCACCTCGGAACCGACCGCACGCCCCACCCTCGATCCATTTGCCGGCCTGGTCACCGCCGACACCGCGGCGCGCCTCCGGTTGGGAAAAGGCCAACTGTTCGCCGCCGCGCTCTCCCCGGATAAGACTCTGCTGGCGGTAGGTGCATCGACAGGGGTTTACCTTTATAACGCCGACACCTTCACCCCCCTATGGAGTCGTGCAACAGCTTCCCCCGTGCTTGCACTCGACATCTCCGCAGGGGGGGTGCTGGCCGCGGGCCTGGCGGATGGCACTGTGTACATTTATGATCTGCAAACAGGCGACGAAAAGCAAGCCCTGGATGACCACGCCGTCCCTGTCGAAAGTGTGGCCTTTTCCCCGGATGGGAACTGGCTGGCGACAGGCGATCAGGAAGGGCGGATCATGGTGTGGGACACCCTCGATTGGACGCCCTATACGCTGGACGCGCACGCCGACGGGGTGAAAGCCCTGGCCTTTTCCCCGGAAAACACCACCCTCGCTTCCGGCGCAGATGACAACACCGTCATCATCTGGAATCTGGCTGATCCCGAAAAACCGACCCACCAGGAACTCTATACCACCAGCGCCGGGGTGCGGAGTCTGGGCTGGTCTACCAACAATGTCCTGGCCTGGGGGCTGGCCGATGGGCGCATGGAAATCTTGGATATTGAGACGTTTGAGATTTCACCCCTGCCCGGGCACGCCGCCGCTGTCACGGGCGTGAGTTGGGCGGACGGGCGTCTGGTCTCCGTAGCCGAGGATGGGGGGGTGATCCTGTGGAATCTTGTCACCAAAGCCGCCACCCAAACGCTGACCGAGACCCATTTCCCCCTCCTTCACGTGATGTGGAAAACGGACGAAACCCTGCTGACCGTGACGGGTGCGGGGGTCAAGCAGTGGGACCTGGCCGCGGAGCAGGTTACGGAAACCCTGCTCGGCTTCACCCGCCCGGTCAACAGTGTAGCCTTTTCCCCCGTTGATGGCACCCTGCTCGCGAGCGGGAGCGATGACGGGCAGGTGTATCTTTGGAATACGGAGACCGGCGGGCAAATTCGCCTCTATTCCGGGCTGACGTACACGGTCACCAGTGTGGTTTTCTCCCCGGATGGGTTGACCCTGGCTGGGGCTTCGTGGGACAACACCATTCGGCTGTGGGAGGTTGAAACAGGTGCCCCCATCGGGATCATTACGCAAACGGCCCCGATTTTAAGCCTTGCCTTTTCCCCCGTCGATAATAACCTGCTGGCCTTTGGCACCAAGGATCACAATGTCATCATCTGGGATATTGCCGCGGGCGCACCCAAGTTTCCTGCGTTGAGCGGGCATAATTCTTCGATCAATGCGTTAGATTACTCCTTCGATGGGCGCTTCCTGGCTTCGGGTTCGGATGGGGGCGTCATCATCCTTTGGGATACCGGATCCGGGCGCATTTTGCACACGCTGGGGGACAACGAACCGGGCCACACCGCCAAAATCTTTGATGTTAAGTTCACGTCGCCATCCACCTTTCTTGGTTCTGCCTCTGCCGACCGCGCCATCATTGTGTGGAATTTCGAAGGCGAAGAACAAAGCGGCAAATCCTTACAAGATGAAATTGTGTGGTGTCTCGCCTTTTCGGAGAACGGGTGGCTCGCTTCCGGCATGGTGGAGGGGACCATTGTGCTGTGGCAGTTGGCCGACTTCCCCAACAACCCGCAGGTTGACCTGACCGCCCACAACGCGGGGGTCACCAGTCTGGCTTTTTCCCCCGATAGCCACCTGCTGGCGTCCGGCTCGCGTGATGGCACCATCGTTTTGTGGGATATGACCCTTGTCAGTCCGTAAAGATGACTAACCCGTTCGTCCACGGTAACCCCGTCCTCCCTGCCCAATTCGCCAACCGCTCCCGGGAATTGCGCCGCCTCGTCAACCGCATCATCACCGGCCAATCCACCGCCCTTGTCGGGGAACCCCGCACGGGCAAAACCTCCCTGCTCGAATATCTCCGCGCCCGCGAAACCCAAGCCGACCTCTACGGGCACAATGCCGCCCCCCTGATCTTCTTCTACATGGATTCCCAACTGCTTGGCCCGGAATTCACCCAAAGCCATTTCTGGCAAAACGCGCTTTACCCCCTCTACGATCAAGTCATCGCCGGAAAAGGGGACAACACCCGCATCGCCCAGGAGGTCAAGGAAAAAATGGATACCCTGCGGCAGCGCGCCGGCAATGGCGCGGAAGTGGCGCGGGTGTGAGGATCGAATTGGGTGGCGATCTGGAGATCGAAAGCCATATCGCCATTTCGCCAGATGAATCCCCATGTCCAACATCGCCATCATCGGCGCCGGCCCGGCGGGACTGATCGCAGCCGACGTGCTGAGCGCCGCGGGCAAGCGCGTCGTCGTCGTCGAG
>JABWBV010000537.1 GCA_013359445.1 Anaerolineales bacterium
GTTTTCGCCTTCGATTACCAAAGTGGATGAACCGCCCCCATCCATGTTCATGCCGTCGTGGGCGCCATATTCGAGGAGGAGGGCGGCAAGTTCGGGGAGGGTGACGCCTTCGCTGTAGCCGGGCTGGCGTCCATCGACCAGGAGGAGGATCAAGATTTTCCCGGCTCGATTGAGACCAATCGCGGTGCGGGGTTCGGGGTCTCCGTCCAGGCCGGGGAGGATTTTGCCGCTTTGGAGGAGCATTTCCAGCCCGGAGATGGCGTGGGCGATGTTGCCTGGGGGATCGTTGATGGTGGCTTTGCCATTGGGGGAGAAGTAAAGTGTGGGGAGGTTTTCGAAGGAGGGTGAGTAGAGAATCCCGTTGGAAATGGCGAGGCCGAGGGGGGCAACCGGATCGTTGGGTTTGGGATAAGGGGCGAGAGGGTTGGAGGTCCAGGGGGTGAAACCGTCTCCGTTGATGGCGATTTGTAGGTTGAATTCTTCGAGAAAGGCGGAGGTGGTGCGGGCGTCGAGGGGGAGTTCCCGCGTGGGATCGCCCGGGGTGACGAAGGCGCTGATGCCTTCGGTGCGGAGATCAATTTCGACGATGTGGATGACGAGCGGGCGGGGGGAGGTGCGGACGTCGCGGGTGTAGGTAACCCCTGGGAACAAGGGTGCCCCTTTGGAGGGCGAGGCAGTGGGGGAGGGGGAGGTTGAAGGGAGTTGGCAAGCGAGGGGGACCAGGATCAGGGTCAGGATAATGAGAAAAAAAGATTTTTGCATGAAAGATTTACGAGCTTGTGAAGGGGGCGATGAGCGTTTTCATCAGTTGTCCGGTGGTTTGTCCGAGGAGGGAGCGTTGTTCAAGTGAAGAATTTCATCCACGACTTGAAGAAACAGGGGAATATCGAGGGGTTTGGTCAGGTATTGGTAGGCTCCACGGTCAAGTAAATTTTTGATCTGTCCTGAAGTGGCATCAGCACTGACGATGACGATGGGGATGTGGTTGGTTTGAGGGTGATGTTTGAGTTGTTGGAATAGTTCGGTCCCTGCAAGGTCGGGGAGGTTAATGTCCAGGAGAATCAGGTTGGGCAGGTGGGTGAGGGCGCTCTCCAGCCCCGTTCGGCCATTGGAGGCGGCCAGGAGTTTGATGGAGGGGCGGTGCTTAAAAATCTGTTCGATGAGTTGCAGGTTGGATAGGTTGTCTTCGATACATAGTACTGTGTAATTTTGTTCGTATTCGGGGTTTGCCTGGAATTGGATGAGGCCATCTTCGGGGTGGTAGGTTTTTTCCATGGGGTTTTCTGCCAGGGCGAGTTCGATCCAAAATGTTGACCCCACGCCCATTTCGCTTTCGACTCCTAATGTGCCTCCCATGGCTTCTACCAGACGGTGGGAGAGGGATAGCCCCAGCCCCGTGCCTTCGACGTTTGTTTTTTCTGCGCCTAACCGTTCAAAGGGAATGAAGAGCCGTTTGAGCATGTCTGGGGGAATGCCTTCGCCGGTATCGCGAATGTTGATGCGAAGTTTTTCATTTGTGTGGTGGACGCATTGAATAAGAACCTGGCCGCCTTTTCGGTTGTATTTGATGGCGTTGGTTAACAAGTTGAGGAAGACTTGTTTTAGCCGTTGGTGATCGGCATACACATATTCTGTGGGGCAGTGGGGGGGGGCGATTTGGACATCGTATTGGTCTGCCAGGGCTTGCACCAGTTCCAATGCTTCTTCGATAACGCCTTTGATGCGAATCGGCTCCGGTGAAAGGGACAGTTTTCCGACCTCGATGCGGGTGATGTCTAGCACCTCGTTGATTAGCCCTAATAAATGTTTTCCGGCATGAAGGATGTGCTGGATGGCGTTGGATTGGGCATTGTTTAATTCGTCCATGGCCAGAATTTGAGAGAAACCGAGAATCGCGTTGAGGGGGGTGCGGAGTTCGTGGCTCATGCGGGAAAGAAATTCACTTTTTGCCAGGTTCGCTTGATCGGCTTCTTCGCGAGCGGCGAGGGCGTCGGAGAGGAGGCGGCTGTTTTCGATGGCTAGACCGGCGCGGTCTGCCAGGTCTTGTAAAAATGATTGGTCTTCCAGGGTGTAGGGGTTTCCGGGTTGATCGCGTGAAACGCCGAGGGTACCAATGATCCGGTCTTGTACGCGCAGGGGCACGATGAGGACACTGGCTACGCCAAAGCGGTCTAAGTAGGGGATAAATTCAGGCTTGAAATGTTGTCGAATTTTTTCGGGAGGAATGAACGGGATGAGGATGGCCTGGCCTGTTTGGGCCACCTGCCCGGCCAGGCCTTTTCCTACCCGGTAGGGGAAGGTGTCGATCAGGCTTTTCGCGAAGGCTAAACCTTCCGGGTCGGGGTGGTAAAACGCCTGGGTCTTGAGCCATTGCCCGTCTTCGCTGAGCAGGCTCAGGTTGCAGGTGTCGCCGATCCATTCTGCGACCCGATGGACAATCATTTCAAAGAGCGAGTCATGATCTAGCCTGGATTCGGCCAGGGTTTGCGAGAGGTCGGCCAGCGCTTTGGCGCGTAGGGCGGTTTTTCGGATTTGAATTTCGAGTTGTTCGCGCTCGGCGATTTCGGCCTGTAAGCCGAGATTGGTCTGGCGGAGGCCTTCGTTCAGTTTTTCTCGCACAAGGAGGGCGGCGGTTTGGTCGGCAATGGCTTCCAGTAAGGCCAGGTCCGCGTTTGTATAATTGTCGGAATCGGAATGTTGAATGGCGGTCAACGTCCCCAGTGTTTGGCCTAAAAAGCGGAGGGGGGCAATGGCAAGTGCCCCGGCGTGGGTGCGGACGCGGCGGAGCTGAACGGGGATACTTTCGCGGGGATCAGCGTGGTCTTTGGGGGAGAGGGTGGCTTTGCCTTCGCGCATGACCCAGCCCGTCAGGCCATCCATCCAGTCTTCAAAGGTCAGGTTGGGGGTGTGTTCGGCTTTGCCAGGGCCGCCGCGCACGAGGTGGGTCACCTGTTTTTGTGCCATGTCAATGGTGAGGAGGACAACGCGGTGGGCGGGGAGGGCCGTCGCGACCTGGGCGACGACTTCCTCGAGGGAGGTGGAAAGATTTTCGGATGCGACCGCCGTGCGGGCGATGGCGTACAGGGTTTCGGTCTTTTTAAGGGCGGTTTGAAGCTCTTCGGTCCGGTGGGTGACGCGGTGTTCGAGGTGGGCGTTTAACTGGCGAATTTTTTCTTCGGTATAAGCTTTTTCGTAGAGTTCTTTTTGTACCAGGTCAAACAGGCGGGCGTTGGTGATGGACAGGCTGGCACGTTCTCCCAAATCGCGGGCCAGGGTTAAGTCTTCCCAGGTATAGGCAGGAGACGCCTCTTGATGACGGATAAAAAAGAGCAAGCCGATCACGCGTTTTCGATAGCTGAGGGGGGTGATGATCATGCTGTGAATGGGAAGAGACTCGAACATAGGCCAGTAGGCTGGGCCGACATAGGGTTGAAGCGCCTCTGGTTTAAACTGGGGGAAGAGTTGCGGCTCGTCGTTGGCGACGCTCTCGCTCCCCACAAAACCGAGTGGGCGTCCAGGAAAGAAGTTTGAGAGCAGTTTGCGGATATTTTCCTGAACGTCGTTGTCGGCGTCATGAAAGATCACCCGGTCATCCCATGCACTATCCTGCGGGAATAGGCGCAGAATGCACAGATCGCCGAAGGCGTCTGCCATGTATTGGGTGATTCGTTCCAGTAGGATTTCATAATCCAGCGTGGCTTCGGTAAAGACGCGAGAGGCCTCTGCCAGTGAATAGATGCGTTGGCTGTATGTCCGCATTTGGGTTTCGGCTTGAATGCGGGCGGTGATGTTGGTGCCATATACATTGACGTAGCTGGCTTCGGCAATGGGGACCACTAGCATCGAGTATGTATTTGCTTGGACGTGGCATTCTAAAGTTTCTTCTTGTCTGTTGGTGAGCGCGGTTTGAACGATTTGGCGCCAGGATTCGGGCACCTGCGCCCCTTCGGTCCAGTTCCAGGATTCGAGCAGGGGGGTGGCCGCGGGGTTGTGATAGGCTAGATGACCCTCGGCAGAAATCCGCAGGATTGGGTAGGGGTTTTCCTGGGGGAGGCGGGCAAGCCATACTTTTTCTTCTGTCACGCGTTTCTGTTGGGTAATGTCCATCACCATCCCCGAACATACATCGCCTTCTAGCCTCAGGTTTACCAAGACGGTCCGTTGATTGCCACGCTGTGTGAGGATGTCCAGTTCGTGGTTCATCAGAATGCCTGTTTTTGGGAGGGCCGCGATTATTTTTTGCCACACAGAAGCATTCCGCGAGGAATCTCCCGACACGGGTTGCATCGCTTCCGCGACGGTGGGATGTTCCAAAATGTGGGCCATCGCTTCATTGAGGTAAAGCTGTTCACCGTTCGTGCGGATACGGAAGATGCCGACGAGAGCGTGGTCTGCCAGGTCGCGGTATTCCTTTTCGGACCGGGCCAGGTCGAGGGTACGAGTCTGGACGCGTTGTTCAAGCTCGGCGTTGGCTTGTTGGAGGGCTTCGTTGGCCCGATTCCGTTCGGTGAGGGTTTCTTGAAGCTGGGCGGCCATCTGATTAAAGGCTTTGGATAAGATGGCGATTTCATCGTGGGAAGTGACGGGGACGCGGTAATCTAATTGGCCTGCGGCAAAACGTTCGGTGCCATGGACCAGCGCTGAGGTCGAGCGGTTGATCCGATGGGAAAGGCTGATCCCACTCAGGACGGCAACGGTCAGAGCCAGCAAGATTGCGATGCCACTGGTAACCCCGGCGGAGCGGAGTGTTTGCTGAAGCCGCTCGGCTTGTTGGCGGTAAGCGTCCGTCTCATTTTGTTTAATTTGTTCGATACTCTGTAGAATATCGGCCTGGAGGTGAAGGATTTCTTCTGAGATCAGTTGTGAATAGGCCGCTTCCTCCCCGTCCGATGTGCGGGTCCTGCGGATGGCGTTGAGGGTTTGCAGGTAGACCGCGATTTGGGTCTCCAACTGATTGATTTGTGGTTGGTTGGTATGGGAAGGGTCCTTAAGGGTGTTTAAACGGTTGAGGG
>JABWBV010000538.1 GCA_013359445.1 Anaerolineales bacterium
TGGTGTAGTAATACAAAAATTCATCCAGCCATTGCAGGGCGTGGTCGTTGGGTTGCCCGATGCCACCGAAATAGCCAGTGATAGTCGCCGCGCCGCCGAGGTGGGGGTTGGACCCGTCCGTCCCTTTGGTGTCGAGCGTTTCGACGAAGGATGCGCCGATGATGTCGAGCGCGGCGACGATGGCGGGCAGATCGCCGTCGGCCTCGGATTCTTTCATCTTGCGGACGGCGATGTAGCGGCCCGGCATGAGCGTCCGGTTGGCAATCGCCTGCTCCGCCATCACACGCACCCACGGGAAATATTGCAGAGCGGAGACTTCGAGCGTGACGGCGAGGTCGTCTTTGAAGGCCATGTGTTGCGCGGCCTCGCCCAACACTTTGTGCCGGTATTCGGCGACCGAGATAAACGCGCCCCGGTCGCGTTGGGCGATCAGCCAGTGCAAATCTTTGAGCGCCTCCGGGTTCCGTTCCTGAACGTGCTTGAAAAGGTTTTCCATCTTGCGGGCTTCACGATGTTTGCGGTTGATCGCTTCGGGCGTGCCATATTTGGCGACGACTTCGAGAAAATTCTGCATCACGCGCGAGGTCGGGTCGAGCAACACGCCGTTGACGGAGGCGAGCAGATGGGCATTGATATTAAGAAGGTTTTGCATGGGTTTTCCTGTAAAAAATTGTGTGCTTTGTCTACTTGTCTACTTGCATACTTGTCTACCTGCCCCCATTCAGTCCAACACCTTCAACAACTCATCATATTCCTCGTCCGGCATCCCGAACCAGTGCTCCCGCGCGGGGAAAGTTTTCGCGGTCACTTCCTGCACGTACCCCTCCAACCCCGCGCGGATGACCGCACCCGCGTCGGCGAAGACCTTCGCCATCTTCGGCTTGAACTTGGGGTAGAGGGCAAACGCATCGTGATAGATGAGCAGTTGCCCGTGCGCGTGCGGCCCTGACCCCAACGACATGATGAGGGCGTTTTTGGCTCGTGCGGTGATGAGTTGGCACAAACGGTCCGGGACCAGTTCGAGCAGGATCATGAATGCCCCGGCATCTTCGAGGGCTTTGGCATCGTCCAAGATCTTCTTCGCGAGGGTGGCCGATTTCCCCTGTAACTTGAACCCGCCCAATGCGGAGACCGATTGCGGCGTAAGCCCGAGATGCCCAATCGCGGGAATCCCCGCGTCCACAATCCCCTTGATCCGATCCGCCATCGCCACACCGCCTTCGAGTTTGATGCAATCACAGCCCGTCTCAGCCATGAAGCGGCCCGCGTTGCGGATGGCCGTTTCCACGCTGGGTTGGTAGCTCATGTACGGCATGTCGCCCACCAGCCAGACGTTGGGCGCTCCCCGCCGGACCGCGGCAGTGTGCCGGATCATATCGTCCATCGTCACGGGCAGAGTCGAGTCGTACCCGAGCATGGTCATCCCCAGGCTGTCGCCCACGAGGATCATGTCGACCCCGGCCTGATCTTGCAAATAGGCGGTGGGGTAGTCGTAGCAGGTGAGCCAGGTGATCGGTTGCCCATCAGCAACTTTTTTGAACAACCCTGGCAGGGTCATTTTTTTGCGTGTTTCCGTCATGTGTGCCTCCGTCAAAGAATTTTCTCGCCCGGAGCACGACCTGACGGTCTGATTTACTCCAGCGATAATGCTGTGGTTGATTTCACTTCCGTGAAGACTAAACTGGTATGAATCCGCGCCACCCCTGGGATTGGAGTGAGTTTCTCAATCGCAAAGTATTCCAGTTCTTTGCTATTGTGAACGGCGACTTTGAGCAGGTAGTCGTACTCGCCCGTGATGTGATGGCATTCCAACACTTCGGGCATCTTCTGAATCAAGGTGCGAAATTTATTGACTTGATCCCGTTGGTGAATCTGCATCCCAATGTGGATGAAGCATAAAAGGTCATAGCCTGCCTTCTCACGGTCTACAACCGCCGTGTACTGGCGGATATAGCCTTCTTCTTCCAATCTTCGCAGGCGGGCATGGGTGGCCGGGGGCGAAAGGTTGATCTCGCGGGCCAGTTGCACATTACTCAAGCGCCCATCAGTTTGTAAGGCCCGTAAAAGGGCTTTATCGACGTCATCCAGGGTGGTGTTCTTTGCATTTTTTATCATATTTGAGCCTCCAACTCAATAAATATTCGGCGTAATGATTAAAACTCAAAATTAAATTATAAATCAACTTGTCATGACGGATAAATATTCCAAAATCGCAATCGAAAAAGGAGACGGTACGAATAAATAAAAATCCCGAATCAGGATGATTGGGGTGAATTAATCCCCCCTGATTTACCCGGCGTTTGCTTGATTTGTGGAATACCCTATCAACATGACAGGAAGATGACACACACAAAAAACACATGCCTTCTTCACACCTTCTTCAAAACCTGAGAATAACATTAAGGAACTTCACACCTGTGAAAAAACAACATTCAAACATTCGGGACATCATCCCGCGCAAAGGAGTAATCTCATGTTCAAAAAAATCTTCCTCGGCATTCTGCTCATCACCGTCATCGGTGCGGGCGTCGCCGCCTACGCCTACCAGGCTTCGCAACCCCAAACAGAAACCACCGCCGCCCTCGACCCCCTCGCGGCCAACCAAACCACCCACCAATCCAACGGTAATGGCAACGGCCAGACGAATGGAAATGGCAACGCCACTTCCCAGGGTACCCCTGTCGCGCAGGGTGCTACCGGCGACCCCTACGAGGCCACTGGCACCATCACCGCCCTCGACGATTTTGGATTTGATCTGACCCTCACCACCGGCGAAACGGTCTACATCGAACTTGGCCCGCCCACCTACTGGCAGGCGCAAGGCGTCACGCTCGAAGTCGGGCAATCGATTACCGTCGTGGGCACAAACAATGAGGGCATGATCCACGCCAATCAGGTGCAACTCGCCGACGGGCAAACCCTTCATGTGCGCGACGAAACCGGGCAACCCCTTTGGTCGGGCGGCGCGGAGAACGGGCAGGGCAACGGCTCATCCACCGGGTCCGCCGACGGCTCCCACACCCCCGATCCGCAGGCGCAGGTGGATGAATGGCTCACCTTCACCGGCACGCTCATCTCCTACGACCGCAATTGGATGACCATCAGTACCGCCGATGGGCAGATCATCACCTTCCAAACGGGGCAACCCCGTTTCTTCTCCGAACAAGGCGTTACCTTCCAGGTCGGCGATGAAGTCATCGTCGTCGGGTTCTACGAAGGCGACACCTTCATGGCCGGGGACATCACCCAGGTAGCGACGGGGTTGAAAGTTCTGCTCCGTGACCCCAACGGGCGGCCCCTGTGGGCAGGCTCCTCGAACAACGGCGGGGGCGGCAATGGGAACGGGGGCGGCGGCAACGGCAACGGCAATAGCGGCGACGGATAATTTCCAAACATGAAAGAAAACCGAGTTTTTCCGTGAAAAGGCTGTCTTCTCAAACTTTATTTCTGAAAATGCAAGCCCCTCTTTCAAAGGAAAAACTCGGTTTTTCCCCTCTAAAGGTAATCCCATGACTGACGAAACCCTTCCCCAAGAACCCCAGGCGACCCTCCTCACCCGCGTCAAAGACTCTGTCATCCGAGACCCCCTCCCTCCTGCCGATGACCGGGGCCGGATGCGGGTGGTGATGAACAGCCTGATCCTGCACCTGCACCCTGCCAAAGTCTCCAAACCCGCCCTGAAATTCACCTACACCTTTGGGCTGGGCGGCCTGCTTCTCCTGCTCTTTACCATCCTCTCGATTACCGGCGTTTTGCTCATCTTCGCCTACACTCCCTCGCCCGATGCGGCGTATGCCAGTATGGTGGCTCTGCAAACCGAAGTCTATTTTGGCAACCTGATTCGCAACCTGCACCACTGGTCGGGCAATTTGATGGTCGTCGTTGGCGTTCTGCACCTGTTGCGGGTGTTTTTCACCGGCGGATACGCCCCCCCGCGCGAGTTCAACTGGGTGATGGGTGTGATGCTCCTCCTGCTGATCGTCGGCGCAAATTTCACCGGCTACCTGCTCCCCTGGGATCAACTCGCCTATTGGGCGGTGACGGTGGGCACCAGCCTGCTCGATTACCTGCCCTGGATCGGGGAACCGCTCACCCGCCTGTTGTTGGGCGGCCCAGAAGTGGGCGCGGCCACCCTGACCAACTTCTACGGGTTACACATCGCCCTCATCCCCCTGGCGATTGCCGCTCTCGTTTCCTTCCACATCTGGCGCGTCCGCAAAGACACGATCACGGTGCCCAAAGCGATTGGGGAAAAACCGAGCAATGAAAAAGTCACCACGATCCCTCATCTGGTGAGCCTGGAACTGGTGTTCGCGCTCGTGTGGATCGCCCTGCTGTTGGCGTGGTCGGCGTTTGTCAATGCCCCACTCGAAGAGGCCGCCAACCCCGCGCACAGCCCCAACCCGGCCAAAGCGGCGTGGTACTTCATGGGCTTTCAAGAATTGCTCCTGCACTTTCACCCCCTGTTTGGCGCGATCATCGTCCCTGGCCTGGCGTTGGGTGGCATGTTCCTCCTGCCGTACCTGAACCGGGACATGGAATCCGAAGGGGTGTGGTTCCGCTCCGCGCAAGGGCGCTGGCAGACCGGAATCAGCTTACTGTTAGGGGTGGTGGGCACGGTCGGGCTGGTTCTGCTGGATGAGTTCTGGCTGGATTTGCCGGGCTGGTTGCCTTTCCTGCCCAGTTATTTGACAAACGGGTGGGTGCCGCTCGCGGCCCTGCTCCTACTCGTGATGGGCTATTACGAAACCATGAAAGCCCTGAAAAGTACCACCTGTGAGGCCCGGCAAGCGGTGTTTACGCTGTTGTTGGCGGGCTTTGTCACCCTGACCGTCATCGGGATTTTCTTCCGGGGCGAGGGGATGGCGTTGGTGTGGCCCTGGTAATGTTTGTTCGTAGTGAGGCACGTCAGTGCCGCGACACTCCGAAGACTTCGTGTCGCACTACAAACATATGTGGTAATCGTTCGTAGTGAGGCACGCCAGTGCCGCGACACTCCGAAGACTTC
>JABWBV010000539.1 GCA_013359445.1 Anaerolineales bacterium
AACGTTTGGATGCTTAGCGGCGAAAATGGGTTTGGGGTGATACCCAACCATTCAAAAAAGATATGATTTCCAAAGACAAATTTTTCGTCTTGGACGACGCAAATCGAAGCGTCTACATGTTCAATCACTTGCAGGTATTTTCTTTCACTTTCGCGCAAGGCGATTTCGGCCATTTTTAGCGGTGTGATATCGTGAATGATCGAGTAAAGGAGGGGTTTGCCGCGCACCTGAATGGGGCCAGAATACACCTCAACTTCCCGTATTTCACCGGTACTTAGCCGATGTTTAAAGTTGAAAAGGTTTTTTTGCAGGGTGTAGGCCAGGTACATTTCTTCTTTAACTTCTTGAAGGGTGAGTGTATTAATTTGGTGGATATACATCCTTGCCAGGGTTTGGGCGTCATACCCATAATATTGGCACGCGGCTTGATTGCCCTCGATAATGCGTCCATCTTCCGGGTCAATGACGAGCATGATCGCGGGGTTGGCATTAAAAATTTGGCGATAAAAAAATGTTTTTGGGGGTCTTTTGGGGGCGTTTGATGGGGTCAGCATCTTGAAACGCGCCCGGGATAGGGTTTGATGAACAGTACTTTTTGGAGTAAACATTTCCTCATCTCCTGAAAACCACTTGTTATTGACAGCCCCTCTTTTTTATGGGTTTATGCCAGGTGCAACGCCCGTCAGCGTCATTTTGAATAAACCTGGTTTAGCAGACGCCTTTTCGCAGACGTCTTCTTCCCTCAATTATACAACCGAAAGCGGATTCTGCTTTGCTTTTGACGCCCACGCCTGCCCGCGCTATACTTGGGGGAAAGTAACAGGTAGATAAGGTACATAAAGTAGATAAAGTAAATAAGGTAGATAATGTATGATAGATACTATATCTACCCTATCTACCCAATATGCCTTGTTTACCTTATATACCCTATTTACCTTCTTCAGGAGTATCCCAATGTCTGAACCTTTTCGCCTCACCTATGCCACCATGTACGACCCTCCGGCGCACCTGCATAGCTCGTATGACACCGCAGTCGCCAACCTTAAGGCCAACCTGGGAAAAGAATATGGCATGATCATTGATGGCAAAGAACGCTTTGCAATCAAAAAAACCGAAGACACCTCACCCATCGACACCAGCATTGTGTTAGGCGTGTTCCAAAGCGGCACCGCCCAAGATTCCCTCGATGCGATTGCCGCGGCCCAACGCGCCTTCAAAACCTGGGGACGCACCCCCTGGCAAGAGCGCATTGCCCTCATGCGAAAAGCCGCGGCCCTGATCGATGAACGCATCTTTCACTTTGGTGCGGTCATTTCCATGGAAGTAGGCAAAAATCGCATGGAAGCGATGGGCGACGCCGCCGAAACTGCCGATCTCATTCGGTATGCCTGCGACCAGATCGAAGCCAACAATGGCTACACGGTCGAAATGGGCGTGGACCCCCTCAAAGGGTACCAATCCCGCAATGTGTCCGTTCTGCGCCCCTATGGCGTGTGGGTGGTCATTAGCCCGTTCAACTTCCCCTGTGCGCTCACTGGGGGGCCTGCCGGGGCCGCGCTCGTCGCCGGGAACACCCTCGTGATGAAACCCGCGTCCGACACCGTCTTCACCGTGCGCCTGCTGGCCGAATGTTTCCGCGATGCGGGCCTCCCCGATGGCGTGTTTAACTACGTCACGGGCGGCGGGGGCACTGTGGGGCAGGCGTTGATCGACAGCCCCGACGTGGCTGGGATCACCTTCACCGGGTCATACGACATCGGCATGAAAATTTACCGCACCTATGCCAACGGGCGTTATCCGCGCCCCACCATCCTCGAAATGGGGGGCAAAAACCCCGCCATTGTCTCCCGCCATGCGGACCTCGACCGGGCCACCCAGGGCATCATCCGCTCCGCCTTCGGGTTGCAGGGGCAAAAATGCTCTGCCGCCTCCCGCATTTTTGCCGAAGCCCCCATCTATGACGAACTAGCCGCCCGCCTTGCTGAGGCCACCAGCAAACTCACGGTGGGTGACCCCACAAAGCGTGAAACCTTTATGGGCCCCGTCATTAACCAATGGGCATATAACGATTTCAAAGCCTTCAACGAAGACCTGTCCCAGCACGGACGTTTCCTCTCCGGCGGGCATGTCCTCACCGAGGGGGACTACGCAAAAGGCTACTTCTGTACCCCCACCCTGGCCGCTGACGTCCCCATGAGCCACCCCCTGTGGAAACAGGAAATGTTCCTGCCCATCACCATGATCCACAAAGTCGAATCGCTGGAAGAGGCGATGGGCCTGGCGAACGATGTCGATTATGGGCTTACCGCCGGGTTCTTTGGCACCAGCGAAGAAGCGGAATGGTTCTTTGAGCATATCGAAGCGGGCGTGAGTTATGCCAACCGGCCACAGGGCGCGACCACGGGCGCGTGGCCTGGTTTCCAACCCTTCGGCGGGTGGAAAGGTTCCGGCTCTTCGGGCAAAAACGCGGGCGGGGTCTATTACCTGCCCATGTACATGCACGAGCAAAGCCGAACGGTGATCGCCTAGAATTCGCTTAGCCAACCGCTTAGGCTTAGAGAGAAAACTCCCCGAAAAGACAGATGGGTGGCGTGTTTCCCACCCATCTGTCTTTTTCGGAAACCAATTCGTGATCGCACTATGGAATTTAACTATCGACTTGGCAATTTTTTTATCCTGGTAGGGTTGGGGGCCGTCTTTTTTTATTGGATGACCGTCCAGGGCGAGAATCCGCAACCGGAAGGCAATTTTCTTGTGATTGGCGTGGCCTGTCTGATTTTTGGTTTCTGGCAGGCCTGGCTTGGACGTCCAAAACCGCAGGATGTTGAACGGTTTACCACGCTCAAAAAAATCTTTAAGCGCGAGAAAAAGAAAAAATAATGACACAAAAATCATCGTCGCGGTCGTTCATTGCAAAACTCTTTTTATCCCCCCACGAACGCCGGCTTCGCGCGGGGTGGCGGTTGTTGGCCCACGGGCTAATTTTTGGCGTCCTGATGCTGTTTTTCGGGGGTGGGTTGGGCGTCTTATTCCTTTTTACCGGAAATGAGGCCTTGCTCAATAACCAACTGGTTAATCAAGCCATTTTTATGCTGGCGCTGACCGGGTCCACCTACCTCGCGCGGCGGTTTGTGGATCGTCGCCCATTTACCAGTTTGGGGCTGATGTGGGATGCCCACGCCGGGCGCGATCTGTTGGTCGGGTTTTTGATTCCCGCCGTCCTCATGGGGGCGATTTTTGGCGTTGAGTGGGCCGCCGGATGGCTGGAGTTTCGCGGGTTCGCCTGGGATTTTGGCCCAGTCTCGACCATCGCGACAACCATCCCGATCATGTTATTCGTTTTTATCCTGGTTGGGTGGAATGAAGAATTGCTCAGTCGAGGCTATTGGCTTCAAAACATGGCTGAAGGGGTAAACCTGCCCTTTGGCGTGGGCCTCTCCTCGCTGATTTTTGGCCTGCTCCATTTAGGCAACCCCAACGCCACCTGGGTCGCGGCCCTGGGCGTTGCCCTGGCGGGCTGGTTTTTGGCCTATGGCTACCTCCGCACCCGGCAATTGTGGTTGCCTATCGGCTTGCACATTGGGTGGAACTTTTTTGAAAGTACGATCTATGGTTTCCCGGTCAGTGGGTTGGATACGTTGGGGGTGCTCTTCCACACCAACACCGGGCCGGAACTGATCACGGGGGGCGCATTCGGGCCGGAAGCCGGGCTGATCGTCATTCCGGGGATGTTGTTGGGCGCGGGGTTGGTGTATTTGTACACCAAAAACCGAGTCTAAAGCCACACCTATGGGTAGTACCCTCGCACGGCAGAAAGTAAAAGCCAAACAGGTATAATGCTTACATGTCCTTTCGTCGCCTGCTTCCCCTTGGTTTTTTCCTGGCCGCCTTATTGCTCTCCTCCCTCGCCTGTAATTACATCCTGACCCCTTTTCTGCCGCCCACGCCCTCGCCGACGCCGACCATTGTGGCTATCTCGGAATTTTTGCGCGAATCTGGCGAACTTCGCCCCCCAACCGCGACCCCGACTCCCATGCCCACGATGACCCCCACGGCGACCCTTACCCCGACGCCGACCCCCACCCAAACCCCGACCCTCCCCCCCACGCCGACGATAGACCCCGCGCAGGTTAACGATCCCGACCGGCCCGATTTAAGCGGCGAGGTGCTCTTTTTCGGGACAGAACACTTTTTGGTGCATTACACCCTCTCCGGGCAGGATGCGGTCGTGCCCACCGATGTAAATTCGAACGGCGTGCCCGATTATGTCGAGGCTGTGGGGGAAGCGATGGAATTCTCCTGGCAGGTCGAAATTGTTGAGTTGGGGTGGGCGATGCCCCCCTCCGATGGCGGGCGGGGCGGGGATTTACGCTACGATATCTACCTGGTAGATATTTACGACGATGGCACCGCCGGATATACCGATGGCGGATACCGGGACACCACCCTCGGGGACAACCCCAATACCCCCGCCATCGAAAACGATTCGTCCCATTCGTACATCGCCCTCGATAACGATTACCGCGAAGACAACCTGTATTCTCCTCTGGAGATCATGCAAGTCACCGCCGCGCATGAGTTTAACCATGCCCTGCAATTTGGCTATGATGGGGATGAACCCTCCGATTGGTTGTGGGAAGCAAGCGCCACCTGGATGGAAGATATGGTGTACGACCACATTAACGATGGGGTGTACTACCTGGACTCGGTGTTTAACACCCCCGGCGCGTGTCAGATCGCCGAAGAAACCTCAAACGACGATTATCACTGGTATGGCATGTGGATCTTTTTGCGCTACATTTCCGAAACCCACGGCCCTGAAGTGATCCGCATGATTTGGGAAAATACGGTTAACTACGATGGGTACGTTGCCATCGTAGTCGCCCTGGATAGCGTGGGCACCACGCTCGATGACGTGCGCCGGCTGCCGGTGAGCGGGCTTACGCGGCATGGGCGGCCCTCCGCGGCGCTTCGCCGGTGAAGAACCCGCGCTCGCTCC
>JABWBV010000540.1 GCA_013359445.1 Anaerolineales bacterium
TGAAGCAGATCAGCGTGATCAGCTATCTGTCGCACGTGCAGGGTGAGTTGAAGCAGAAGGCTCACGAAGCCGGTGCGGACATGGTTCTTGCCCGGTCGGCGTTTTCCCAGAACCTCTCTCAAATTCTCAAACGCCACGCCGGAGTACGATAGCCCAGTTTTTCGGAGCAGATTCCGGGCTGGAACGTACTTCTTCACTTAGAAGTGGCTTTCAGGCCGATTCTGAGCGAGAGGCGCAATACGTGTCCGAGTACGCTTTAGCAGATCCGCAGTCCGTTTACCGGCTCCCCGCAAATTTTGACTTTCAGAACTACATCGAGACTGAACGGGAGCTTTGGGCGCTTTTTCCGGAGACGGACGGAAAGAGAGTTAACTTCTTTCAAATCGGCATCACCGCGCGGCTGTTCGTGGAAGTCCCGGATGATGGGTCGGATCTTTTGGAAAACGAGACTTACGTCTTCATGCCTTGTGCTGACAATACAATGCGTCCCATACGCATGGAGGCCGGCCGGCGGCTCACGCTCACCGAATATCGCATGGCGCACCTCACCGCGATCCGTATGCTCGGCAAACTCAATCCGGCAAGTACGGTGATGCAGAAGATCGGACGGGCGATTCTCGGGCAGGAACTCCTGGACGAGGTCCGCACGAGAATACAGGATACAAGCGAGTAGAGCCTCTTCAGGACGTCATCGCCCGGCTGAATTCCGCTGATTTCAATCTCTTCCAGCGCATGAAAAACATGGCGAGAAATCCCTGTGCCCAGCCCCAATGCCCAGCGGAACATTTCGGGGGCGAACGTTTCGGTGAGCGGGCTATCGTTTACCCCTGTCCCGGTCACACGGATTTGAGCCTCGCGCGCGCCTTCCGGCTCCGGGATAATGCGGACGAGCAAACGGGCGGGGGTTTCAAAACGAAAGCGGCTGAGGTTGATGGTGCCCGGCCCGGGGCGGCGTCCGATGGATTTGCCATCCCCGCTGGTGTGCGTTTCGCGATCTTGATAACGGTAGGTGGCGGAGGAGGCGTCCCACGCACGAGCCAGGGAAGTTTTTAGTTTATCGAGTTTTTGGTTCAGGTCATGCACGGTGCCCAGCCGCCCTAACGTGCGGGCAATTTTGAGGAGACATTGCCCCTCCCGGTATAACATGGCAGTGAGTGAGGGGCTTTCAAACAGGCTGATGTCGGCGCCTTGTGACCAGGCTTGCCAGTAGGCAAAGAGTGGGTTGTCTTCAAAACCGGTTTGGACGGGGTGGTTCCACTCCGGGATGCCGTTGCCGTCACGGTCGTTGCGCGGGTCAAACCAGTAGTTGAAGAATTTGAGCAAGGGCAAAAACACTTTATCTAGGAAACTTTGGTCTTCCTGCGCCCGATAGGTTTTCCAGGCCAGGCTGGCGAGGATGGGGGTGGCAAGGAACCCGGTGCGGCGTCCGTTCAGGCCGGGTTTCCAGTCGATAAAGCCGTTTTCTTCTTGCGAGGCGAGAAAATTGAGCAAAAGGCCTTGCATCAGCGCCGGGTAGGCGGGCAGGAGGAGATGGGCCAAATGCCAGGTATCGAAGGGGGTTTGGCCGTCCCAGAGGTGGCCGTATTCACTGCCGTCGCTTCGGAGGGAAAACCCTTGATCGGGCAGGCGGGTTTGCACCCATGAGGCATGGGGGAGAAATTCGGTGGGGCCGTGAATCAGGTTGAGGGCGGTTTTTTGGGCTAGGGCAAAGGCCGCGGCCCAGTCTGGGTTGGCGGGTTCGATTTCGAGTTGGGGGGCGTTGGTCATCTCGATGCGGGCATATTCCCCTTCCCAATCGCGGGCGACGGTGGCTCGAGCCAGGGTAAAGGAGGCGGTGGGGTCCGCGAGGGCCGCCGCGGCCCAGCTGAATTGCCGTTCCAGGCCGGGGAGCAGGTCGAGGGTTACGCCTAAATTGGGGTAGGGGCTGGAGGCCGCTTCCACACCCCCGGTCATCATTATCACGGGGGATAGGCCTTGCACCTGGCCTTGTAGCACGTGGACGTTTTCGAATTTTGCGGGGGACATGCGTTGCCCCTCCCCGGCGGGGACGAGGAGGGCGGTCCATTCCAGGCGGAGGTTGCGCGGGGTGACGCCACTATTGATGACGCGAATCCGCCCGGCCAGCACGTTGGAAAAAGCGACCCAATATTCGATGACGACATCTATCCCGTCGAAGGGGGCGCAGGTGACGAGGGCGTAATTTGGGAAAAAACGATGAATGGCGGGGGGATTCCGAAATTGTTCGGGGTCGGTGACGGTTTCGGTGTTTTCGGTGAACCGCGGGAATAGGCGCATACTCCGGGCGCGTAATCCGTAGGTGGTTTGGAGGGAGAGGGCGGCTGGTTCCCCAGCGCGAAGTTGGAGTTCCCAGATTTGATCGTCGTAGTAATTAAGGGGGCTGAGGCGGGCATCCGCGGCCAAGATCAGCGAGGGCAGGGTGGGGCGTTGCAGGTTCCATTCACGCATGGAGGCTATTGTACAGGAAAGTGGGAGGTTATAGGGTATAATCTTGTCGCTTTTCCAATTTGCCTCATGTCGGGTCACAACTTCAGATGCAAGCCTTTTGGCTTCGCATCGGACGAATTTTTTACCCGTGAGGTTTTTCCCCCCCATAGAGAGCCACACATGACTCCCTTTCTTCAACTTATTTTTCTCATCTCCCTGATTTTGATCACGGCGAAAGCCGCTGGATACCTGACCGGGCTGATTAAACAGCCGAGTGTGTTAGGTGAATTGCTCATTGGGCTGATTCTTGGCCCCTCTGTGTTGGATGTTTTACATTGGCCGTTTTTGGACGATCATTTGTTAGGGGAAACGATTCATCATCTGGCGGAGATCGGCGTTTTGTTGCTGATGTTCGTGGCCGGGCTAGAACTGCACCTCTCTGAACTGGCACGGAATACGCGGGTGGCGGCGTTGGCAGGCATTATGGGGGTGGTGTTGCCCGTGGGGTTGGGGTATGGGGTCGGGGTGGCGTTTGGGTTTGAGGCGAGCGCGGCGTTGTTTTTGGGGTTGACGTTAGGCGCAACAAGTGTGAGTATCTCCGCCCAAACGTTGATGGAGATGAAGGTGCTCCGTAGTCGGGTGGGGTTGGGGCTGTTGGGAGCGGCAGTTTTTGACGACGTGTTGGTCATTTTGCTGTTGTCGGCGTTTCTCGCATTGGCGCAGGGCAGTGGCGGACTGGGCGCGGTGGCGTGGATTTTTGTACGAATGTTGCTCTTTTTGGGGCTTTCGGCGGGGTTGGGGTTTTGGGTGTTGCCCCGGCTCAGCCATAAAATTTCGCATTTGCCCATCAGTCAGGGGGTGTTGGCCCTGGCGCTGGTGGTCTTGTTTCTGTATGGGATTGCCGCCGAGGTGGTGGGGGGCATGGCCGCCATCACCGGGTCATTTTTGGCGGGGCTGATGTTTGCCCGCACCCCGGAAAAAGAACGAATTGAGCGCGGCGTGAGTGCCATTTCGTATGGCTTTTTTGTGCCGATCTTTTTTGTCAACATCGGCTTAACGGTCAATGCCCGTGACCTTAATGCCGAGATGTTGTGGCTGTTTGTCGCCATTACCGGGGTCGCCATTCTGGGCAAGCTGATTGGCTCCGGGTTGGGGGCACGTTGGGCCGGGTTCACCTGGCGCGAGTCCTGGCAATTGGGCGCGGGGATGATCTCGCGGGGGGAGGTGGGCCTGATTTTGGCCTCGGTGGGGATGAGCCAAAATTTGATGACGGCCACGGAATTTCCGGCTATCGTGGGCATGGTTTTGATTACCACCCTGATCACACCCCCGCTTTTACGCATGTTGTTTTCTGAACCCAAACCGCGGGCCATTAAGGTAGAAAAATAAACCCGTTCGTAACCGCTCAGGCTTCAAAGAGGAAACTCCCTGAGTGGCTACATCCGTTATTTCATCTTCCGCAGAAATTACAGGAGTAGAGAGTATGTTTTTGGTCTTATTTATCCTTCACGATGCAGAGTTACTCGAAGAATTGCTCGACGCCTGGGAGGAAGCCGGCATCTCCGGGGCGACGATTCTCCATAGCAGTGGCCTGGGGCGGGTTCGTCAGGGAGGGGGGTGGCGGGATGACCTGCCGCTGATCCCCAGCCTAAAAAGCCTGTTTGACCACGAGGAATACTTTAGCCGGACGCTGTTTACCGTGGTCGAAAACGAAGCCACCGTAGACAAAGTGCTCGCCGCCACCGAAAAAACGATTGGCGATCTGAACAAGCCGGATACCGGCTTAATGGTCGTCTTGCCCACTGCGAAGGTGTACGGGTTAAGGCCCCCAGTCAACGGGACATAGCCCCCAAACTATGCTAGAATGAAACCACTTTTTCGCTAGATCATTTTTTTAGGAGCCTCCCTATGCCCTCGTTCCAACGCGGCCTCTACTTTGAAGAATTCAATATCGGCCACACCATCACCACCGCCGCCCGCACCGTCACCGAATCCGACATCGTGACCTTTGCCGGGCTGTCCGGTGACTACAACCAGATTCACACCGACGCCGAATACGCCAAAGCCACCCCGTTCGGGCAACGCATCGCCCACGGCATCCTCACCCTCTCGGTCATCTCCGGCCTGGCTGTGCAAACCGGCTTCATGGAAGGAACCATCATCGCCTTCCGCGAAATCAACGAATGGAAATTCTCCAAACCCGTCTTCATCGGCGACACCGTCCACGCCACCCTTGAAATCATCGAAACCAAAGCCATGCGGCGTTTGGGAGGGGGAGCCATCGTAATCAAAATCAACGTTCTCAACCAACGGAGCGAAGTCGTCATGAGCGGAACCTGGACGGCGTTAATTGCGTCTAAGCCCTAAATTAAAGGAACTCATCGGAATTTATTGGAACTCGTAGGAACTGGCACGCCACCCAAAAATACGAATTCCCCATTCCCTCAAAAGCCCCCCGCTCCCCCAAACTCATGGCCGAAGAAGAGAAATCCCCCTCAGAAAATCCCCCCCAAGAAAGTCCCTCCCAAGGAGGCCCCTCCCAGGGAGACCC
>JABWBV010000541.1 GCA_013359445.1 Anaerolineales bacterium
TTGGTCAGCACGGCGACGCGCCGCCCGCGCGGGGGAGGGCACCACGCGAGGGCGCGTGCCCAGTCGAACATCTCCTCGCTCGTGTCCGCCCGGATGACCCCAGCCCGGCGGAACGCGGCGTTGTACGCGGTTTCCTGCCCCGCCAGTGCGCCGGTGTGCGAGGCGACGGCCTGCCGCCCGCTTTTGAACCGCCCCACTTTGAGGGCGATGACGGGTTTTTGCCGGGTGACTTTGCGGGCCTCGGACACGAACCGCAAGCCATTGCTGACCCCTTCAAGATATAAGGTGAGGACGCGGGTGTGCGGGTCGGCGGCGACGGGGGCGAGGACGTCCGTTTCGGTGACATCAGCCTGATTGCCGAGGCTGACGAGCCGGGACAGGCCAAAGCCCTGCCCGCGTGCCCAGTCAATGACCGCCGCGCAGATCGCGCCGGAGTGGGAGATGAAGGCAACATCCCCAGGCGTGGGGCCGGGGGGCGGGAGGAAGGTGGTGTCGAGGGGCAGGTGGGTGTCCAGGAGGCCGATGCAGTTGGGGCCGATGAGGCGGATGCCGTGGGTGCGGGCGACGCGGACGGTTTCTTCTTCGAGCGCGGCGCCTTCCGGCCCCGTTTCGCGGAACCCGCCGGACGCGAGGATGACCGCGCGGATGCCGCGTTGTCCACATTCGACGAGGACGTGGGGGATGGCGGGCGCGGGGATGAGGAGCACGGCGAGGTCAACGGGGTCGGGGACTTCGGTGAGGGTGGGGTAGAGGGGGCGTTCGAGCAGGGTGCCGCCCGAGGGGTTGACGAAGTGGACCGAGCCGGTGTAGCCGCTTTGCAGGAGGTTGTTGGCGAGGGAGAAGCCGAGTTTGGTCGGGTTGGACGACGCGCCGACAATGGCGACGCCGGTGGGGGTGAAGAAGGGGGTGAGGGAGGAGGACATGGGAGTGAAGCGTGACTCGTGAAACGTGATGAAGTGATAAGTAATGAGTAATGAGTAAATTGGCAGCACCCTGAGCGGAGCGGGAATAGCTTAAGTGCCGAAGTTACCTTTGTCCAGCGCAGTCGAAGGGTGCGGGGGCTACCGAGACGTTTATTATACGGAGGAATGTGAGGTTTGGGGGATGCCGGTGTCGCTTGGGCATTGTGAGAATCATTACGAGCCTCCCCGCCCGGCGATGAAGTCGCCGGGCTACAAAACGACGCCCGCTAAACCGGGCTATGAAAGCCGGATTCATCCGGCGTTGTCTCGCGGGGGAATTCATCCCCCGGCGGGCCGACAGAGAATTGTCAGATCAATTTGGAAATGTTCAACAACGGGCGTCGTCTGGAAGCCGGGGGGTTCAGCCCCCGGCGGGGATGGAGGAGACCTCAAGTTTTTTGGGTAACGACCCACGAGTGACACGCCAGTGACACAAGTTTGGGCTGTGCGGAGGGGGCGGGGTGGGGGTATGATTGGGAGGTCTTTCTCGCCACGAATGCGCTAACAGCGTTACTCGAATTTGACGAATTTTAAGAAGGTCAAAATGCAACGTTCTCCCTTCCCCCCTGCCCCTTTTCTCCCCCTCTCCTCATCTCCTCTTCTCCTTTTCACCTTATCTCTTTTGCTCTTGCTCGTTGCTTGTACGGCACCCGGCACCGAGGTTTCTCCCACGGTCACACTCACGCTTGCGCCCACGATGACGCAAACGCCTACGCTCTCCGCCTCTCCGACGCTTGCCCCTTCCGCGACTTTTACACCGACCACGCGCCCGACGCGTAGACCGACGATTACGCTTGCGCCGACGCGGACGCCGGTTCCACCGACGGCAACGGCGGCGTTAGAACCCGTGAATTGGTTGATGGATTGGTCGGTAGAAAATCTTTATTCGGATGAATTAGGTTACGTTCACTGGGTAGATGGAGATACGTTGACGATCTCTCGGGATGGTCAAGATATGTGGCTCGATCTTGTAGAAGGGCAATTTCTGACTCCCGTCCCTATTCCACTAGCAGCCCCTCTTTTTGATAACCCTGCCTCAATCTCGCCCAATGAACGTTTTGGTTTGGAATGTGCTCAAGAAAAAGTAATACTATTTCAGTTACCCGAAAAACAAATCATCGGGGAATTTGATGGCGCGGGGAGTTATATGTGCAAAGCGGATTGGCGCGACGATGAAACGGCTGTGGCATTCGTCAATGCAGACGGGAATATCTACGTTTGGAAAGTCAATCAAAATGCACCATTTTCCGTAGGGCAAAGTGATTATGGCATGTTTGTCTCGTGGTCTCCTGATCAGAAAAAATTATTGATCTATGGCTACCTGCCCACTTTTGATATTGCCTTTGCCGATGGAAGTCCTATGCTGATTACAGAAACGGAAGCACCAATGGGCGGGAGTTCTGACTGGCCTACGCTATTCTGGCTCACAGATGAACTTATTGAAGATTTGGTGTACTCCCCATTGGGGATGTGTGCCTGGGGAGAATATTACTACGCCATTTCTGGAGAACTTTTATTGCAAATTTGGGACTGTGATAACACAAAACAAAATACTATCCTCTCCCCAAATGTGCGTTGGCTCGTTTCCGATCAAAGCAAGGCGTGGCTTGAAGAGCGAGAAACAAACCTTTACACGATATATGATTTTACCAGTCGTTCTGAAATGGTTTTAGTAGAGACAAATGTTTCCCATCTTGAGTTTTTGCACTGGGCAGAGGACAGTTCAAGGTTATATACAATCTCCCGCCCCCTCGACGCCACCACCGCCCCAAACCCCTCCCTCCCCTCCGGCCTCCTCGCCCTCAACCCGAACACCCGCCAGTTCACCCAACTCATCCCCGGCGCGATGTACGCCACCCTCAACGCACAACAAACCCACGCCTTCACCCTCATCCCCGAAAACGGCCACCTCACCGCCGCCCTCTACACCCTCTCCGGCGACCTCCTCGCCGCCTTCCAACCCGTCACCGACGACATTCCCTACCTCACCCCCGGCGAAGGCCTCCCCATCCCCGCCGCGTGGTCGAACGATGGGACGCAGATCGTCTTCTCCGACGTGTGGGGCGCTCTCTGGCTGGCGGACACGTCCGGGGTGGTGACACAGCTTGCGGACAACCTCGGTTTCGACCCGGCCTATCCCATCCAACCGCGTTTCTCCTGGTCGCCGGATGATTCGCATTTGCTGATTACGTTCAATGATCGGGCATGGGTGGTGACAATGCCGGGTGAATGATCCATTAAGAATTGACAATTCCCAATTGACCATTCACAATCCCCTCATGCACCTCCTCATCTCCGATCATCTCCCCCCCGCGGGCTGGGACCTCCTCCGCGCCGACCCGACCCTCACGCTCTCCGGTCCCTTCACCGCCCGCGCCCAAACCCTCGCCGCCCTGCCCACCGCCGACGCCCTCCTCATCCGCTCCACCACCCTCGTGGATGAAGACCTCCTCCACGCCGCCCCTCGCCTGAAAGTGATCGCCCGCGCGGGTGCTCGCCTCGACAACGTAGACCTCGACGCCGCAACCCGGAAGGGCATCCTCGTCCTCAACGCCCCCGACGCCAACCTCCTCGCCATCGCCGAACACACTTTCGCCCTGCTCCTCGCCCTCGCCCGGCACATCCCCCAGGGGCACAACGCCGTCCACGCCGGACGCTGGCCCCGGCACGACATCCTCGGTTTCCAACTGCACGGCAAAACGATGGGCATCCTCGGTTTTGGCCGTCTGGGCAAAGAAATCGCCGCCCGCGCCCGCGCCTTTGGCATGACCGTCCTCGCCTACGACCCCTACGCCGACCTCTCCTTCGCCCGCGAACGCGATGTAGAAATCACCGGGTTTTCCGAACTCCTGGCCCGCGCGGACATCCTCGTCCTCGCCACCGCCCCCACCTCCACCCGCTTCGACCCCACCCCCGCCGACCCCCTCCTCAGCGCCGACGCCTTTCAACAGGTCAAACCCGGTGCCATCCTCATCAACGCCGCCCACGCCGGGCTGGTGGACGAAACCGCCCTCCTCGCCGCCCTCGATGCGGGAACCCTCGCGGGCGCGGCCCTCGATGTCTTTGACACCGAACCCCCCACAGGCCGCCTCCCCGCCCATCCCCGCGTCCTCGTCACCCCCCACCTCAACCAAAACACCGTCGAATCCCAAACCACCACCTCCCTCCAAATCGTCCGCGACACCCTCGCCGCCCTCCGCGGCCACGACTACCGCAACGTCGTCAACCTCCCCTTCGACGACCGCATCCCCTACACCACCGCCAAACCCTACTTGCACCTTGCCACCCGCCTGGGCAAACTCCTCGGCCAAACCGCCGATGGCTGGATCACCCGGATGGAAGTCGAACTCCTTGGCGACGCGCGCGACCTCGTCCGCCCCGTCGCCGCGACCCTGCTCGCGGGCATGATCCGCCCCGCCAATGGTTCACCGGTCAACTGGGTGAACGCCCCCGTCCTCGCCCACGAACAAGGCCTCATCACCGCCCAGGCCAAACACCTCCTCGACCTGCCCGATTACCCCAATGCCCTCATCTGCCGCGTCGCGTGGGGGAGCGAAGCGCGCACGGTAGCTGGGGTGTTGTTCGCCAATGGGGAGGCGCGGCTGGTGCATTATGATGGGTTTTCGATCGACGCGCCGCCCGAGGGTTTTGTCCTGATCCTGGAAAATGATGATGTCCCCGGCGTGATCGGGAAGGTGGGCACCCGCCTGGGCCGCGCGGGGATCAACATCGCCAACTGGCGCTACGGCCGCGAAACCCGCGGCGGACGCGCTCTCTCCTTCATCAGCCTCGATGCCCGCGCCCCAAAAGAACTGCTTCGCGAATTGGAAAACGAACCCGAAATCCGTCGTGCCCGGTTGGTGCAACTGTAATCGGATAGTACCCAGAAGGCACAGATTAAAACAGAAGGACACAGAGATTAATTAAAAATCTCTGTGTCCTTCTGTTTTTTCTGTGTTCTCTGTGGACTATTCTGCCCCAACTAGCCTTAATTTATCCAAATAAAACGTCCCAACCGGGAAAACAAACCGG
>JABWBV010000542.1 GCA_013359445.1 Anaerolineales bacterium
GCAGGGTTGACGTTGAAGGTGAAAGATGAATTCCACTCGGTCAAAATTCCCTCCATCGGGCAGGCGAACCTGCGCCCATTCCAAAACGCTGATCTGATCGCCCGCGACCCCGCGTACGGGGAAATCGTGTGCTTTTGCGAGCGGGTGTCGCGCGGCGAGATTCGAGATGCGTTCGCCGCGACGCAAACCGCGCCGCACGCCACGTCGCACACCGCGCCGCAAACCGCGCCGCAAACCGCGCCGATCCCCGCGCCGAATTTGGACGGTCTGCGAAGGCGAACCCGCGCGATGCAGGGGCGATGCCAGGGGTTCAACTGCCACGCGGCGTTGGAGAAAGAACTCACCACAAAGGACACGGCGGAACAGGAAGTTCCGCAGGAGCACAAAGGAAAAAACTTCGTGGAGCTTAGTGGACTTGGTGGTAAAAAAAGCGCAGAGGTGCTGATTGTCGGCGCGGGGCCTGCGGGGTTGGCGGCGGCGATTGAACTCAAGAAGCAGGGGGTGCGGGACGTGTTGGTCGTGGATCGAGAAGCGGAAGCGGGAGGGATGCCGCGGTTTTGCGATCATGTGGGGTTTGGGCGGGCGGATTTGCGGCGGTTTTTGTCCGGGCCGCGGTACGCGGAGGTGTACCGTGCCCGCGCGGAACAGGCAGGGGTAGAGATTTTGACTTCAACGACGGTGGATTCCCTCCCCCCCAGCCCCTCTCCCCTCGGGAGAGGGGAGCACATCACCCCACCCCTCTCCCGAGGGGAGAGGGAGTTGACCGTAAATTACACTTCGCCGAACGGCCTGGGGGAGATCGAGGCGCGGGCGGTGTTGTTGGCGACGGGGGTGCGGGAACGACCGCGGGCGGCGCGGTTGATTCCGGGGGCGCGTCCGCAAGGGGTGTTTACGACGGGGTCCCTACAACGATTTGTCCGGGAGCAGTTGCCCGTGGGCAAACGGGCGGTGATTGTGGGGGCGGAGTTGGTGAGTTTGTCGGCGTTGATGACGTTGTATCAGGCGGGAGTGAAGTGTGTGGGGATGGTGACGGAACACCCCCGGCATCAGATTTATTTTCCCTACCTGCCGATGAAATGGGTGCTGGCGGATGTGTTGACCCGGACGCCGATGATGACCGAGGCGCGGGTGACGAATATTGTGGGGCAGAAGCGGGTAGAGGGCGTGGAGATTGCAGTAGGCCGGATTGACAATCCGGCTTATGAACAGATTGAGTGTGATACGGTGATTTTTACGGGAGATTGGATTCCCGAACATGAGTTGGCGCGGGTGGGTGGGTTGGAAATGGACGGGGGGACGCGCGGGCCGGTGGTGGATGGGGCGTTCCGCACCTCGCGCGTGGGGGTGTTCGCGGCGGGGAATCTGTTGCGGGGAGCGGCGACGGCGGATCAATGTGCGATTGAGGGGATTTCGGCGGGGCGGCAGATCGCGCGGTTTTTGCAGGATGATCGCTGGCCCCAATCCCCGCGCAAAATCCGGGTGGAAGCACCGTTAAATTGGGTTTGTCCAAATGTCATTGATCCATTAGAATCAGGGCATTTCCAGTTTCAGTCTCAGGAATTTCGCAAACATGTTCAGGTACAGATCGTGCAGGGGGAGGTAGTGTTGGCCCAACGGCCTTTTCATTTGTTGGTCAATGAGATCATGAAATTTCCAGGAGATTGGACGAAGAAGGTTGATCCAAAGGGGAAGGAGGTTTGGATCAAGGTTGTTGAGTGACCATATACATCATGAGTAATGAGTAATGAAAAACCTACGCAATACTCATTACTTATCACTAATCACGAAAGAGGCTTCCATGCGTATCGCACTCGTCATTGGTTCCACTGTTTCTACCATCAAAGATGAAATGCTTCAGGGGCGCAAACTCCTGATCGTCCAGCCTGCTGACACGAAAGGCAACGCGAAAGGAGAAGCCTACGTTGCGGTGGACACCGTCAGCGCGGGGAAGGGCGACCTCGTCCTCGTGACCGAATACTCATCCGCCCGCTATACCGGGTTCACGAAAAACCTCCCCATTGACGCTGTGATTGTCGGCGTGATTGACTCGTTGGAAGAGGGGGGGAAGTATACGTACCAGAAAAGTTAATTGACTCGTGAAGCGTGAGACGTGAATTCACATATCACGAGGCACGCATTTAACCCCCTAAATATGAATCTCCAACTCCCCTCTCGCTTAGAAAACGTCCTTTCCCCCAATTTGTGGGAATCGTGGAGCATTGCTCAACGGACATATACGCTGGAGACGGAAGGGCAGATGGTGGATCATCCATTTTTTGATGGAAAAAGGTGGGAGCTAGGCAAGCATCGCCCGGAACACGGCGAGACTTGCCCCAACTGTCAGTTCAACTATTGTTTTTACGCCATGCCGCGCAATTATACGATTGGCGACGCAGATGTGGTGAACTTGATGAAATGTGCGAATGAAAAATGTCGCCTGGAATTTCAATCGGTGATGTAGACCCATGTCCGACTCCCGCACGCTCCTTTCCGTTGGCCTTGATGTAGGCACCACCACCACGCAGGTGATTTTTTCGCGGATTGGCTTAAAAGACGTCGCGCGGGCCGGGCAAATTCCCCGCATCAGTATCACTGACCGCAAAGTCATTTACCAGAGCAAGATTGTCTTCACCCCGCTTCTCGACGCGGATACCATTGACGCGGACCGGCTGAACCAAATCGTGCGGGGGGAATACGCCCAGGCGGGGATTGACCCCAAGCAGGTGGAAACCGGCGCGGTCATCATCACCGGCGAGACGGCGAAGAAGAAAAACGCTGACGAAATTCTGCGGGCGTTGTCCGGGCTGGCGGGGGAATTTGTCGTCAGCGTCGCCGGGCCGAACGTGGAAAGCCTGATCGCTGGACGGGGCGCGGGCGCGGCAGATTATTCCCAGGCCCATTACGCCACCGTCACCAACGTGGACATCGGCGGGGGCAGTGCGAACAGTGTCACCTTCCAAACGGGCAACGCCATCAGCGCGGCCGCGATGAACTTCGGTGGGCGGATGTTAATCATCGAACACGCCACCGGCAAAATCCGCCACATCGCCGACCCGGCGAAACAAATTTTGGCCGATTTGGGGATGCGTCTGGCGATTGGCGACGCGCCCACGCTCGATCAGTTGCGCCGTTTTACCAATCGGATGGCGGACATGACTCTCGAACTGGTCGAAGGCACCGCGTCCCCCCTCGCCCAAAAACTGTACCTGACCCCGCCCGCGCCCATCTCCGGCAAAGGCTCAGTGCTGATGTTTTCCGGCGGGATTGGGCATTATTATTACAACCCGATCTCGATCCACACCGTCGCCGACCTGACTCTGCACGATGACATTGGCCCCCTCCTGGCCGAATCCATGCGGACCCACGCGGGGTTGAACGCCTACGAGATCGCCCAACCCGCCCAAACGTTGCGCGCTACCGTTCTCGGCGCGGGCACCCAAACCGTCACCCTGTCCGGCTCCACCATTTGGGCCGAACGCCAAATCCTGCCGATCAAAAATGTCCCCGTCATCCGCCCCGCCCTGCCCGAAGGGTTGCAAGCCAGTCCGGTCGCAACCGCTATCTCTGCCGCTGTCCGTCGCTGGGATGTGAATCTCGCCACCGACCCCTTCGCGATTGCGCTTGAATTGAATCGCTCCCTGGACTATACTTTACTCACCCAACTGGCAAACGGGCTGAAAGAATTTTCCAACAACATGCCCCCCGAACGACCGCTGATCGTGATCATCGAACGGGATTACGCCCAAGCGTTAGGCCAAACGTTGAAAGGGTTAGCCCCCGAACGATCTTTGTTGGTGATCGATCAAGTGGGGCTGGCAGAAGGCGATTATATTGATGTCGGCACGCCGTTGATGGATGGAAGAGTCGTACCGTTGAGTGTGAAGACGTTGATTTTTTATCATTAGTTTGTGAATTTCGGATACTAATTCCGTTAATTCTGGTAGACCCTTATATCTAATTCCCGGAGGAAGCTAAGATGTCACGTTCTAAAGATGATAAAAAGGAAGATCGTAAATTGCAAATTATGCTTGCTATTATTGGCGCAATTACGACTCTGGTGGTAGCTCTTCTAGCAAATCTATCAAACCTTAAGGAAATACTTACTCCATTACCAACAAGCCAGCCAACCATCATCGCGACATCAACTTCTCCGCTAGACACTCCAGCTTTGACCCCTACATCTTTAACAACTACTCAACCCATAAATCCAACAGAAACTACAGACCCATTAAGTCTTACACCAACACTTACTGCAAATGCTCATTATGATCAGGGCGAATTGGCTTATGAAGATTATGATTTTGAGTTAGCAATTACCGAATTTATCCAGGCAATTGATCAAAATTATGAACCTCTAGCACAAGCTTATGATCAATTAGGCTGGAGCTACTATTCATATTATTTTGATCCTGAAGGAGATGAAAATACACTTGATATGGCTATTGCCAGTTTTTTTAAAGCACTTAGCGAGGATCCTAGTTATATAGGAGATGTACAACTTGGCTTAGGATGGACTCACTTTCATAAAGGAAAACTTTATGAAGGCAATGATGCTCAAGTGCTGTTTGAAAGTGCTATTGGGCATTTTAATACTGCTCTTAGTCAAGGGAGTCCCTATCTTGGAAGCATTTATGAAGGTTTAGGGTGGTCATATTATAGAAAAGCGCGGGAAATAGCTATAGATGAGGAGGCAAGATTGCTATTTGAAGAATCATTCACTGCTTTTGAAAAGGCATTAGAAAATGAGAAAACAACAACATCGGTATATGATGGCTTGGGATGGTCATCTTTCCGATTGGGAAATTATTTCGATGCAATCAAATATTTCAATATAGCCCTAGAAATTGACCAAGATTACATAACTTCTCAAGATGGTCTTGCCCGAATTGAAAATGAAATAGGCAACATTAACACATTTAATGAGGATTTTACTGTTGGCTCAAAATATTGGGCTTGTCCAGATAATGTTTCCTGGATTGCATCTTGCTCAGT
>JABWBV010000028.1 GCA_013359445.1 Anaerolineales bacterium
GAGGACGGGGGGGAGGGGGCGGAGTAAAAAGACGATTTGGCGTGTGCCGCGTTCATGGGCGAGGTCTTGCCATACTTCGTTGACGAGGTTTTCGAGGGGGAGGGGGCGCATTTGAAGGGGGGAGCGTCCCAGGCGTGAAAAAGCCAGGAGGTCGTCAATGAGGCGGGCCATTTTGAGGGCGTTTTCTTGGACGAGGTTTTGGAGGCGTTGGGCTTCGGGGGGGAGGTGTTGGGTGTATTCTTCCAGAATAAGGCGGGAGAAGCCGTTGATGGCGCGGAGGGGGGCGCGTAAATCGTGGGAGATGGAGTAGCTGAAGGATTCGAGTTCTCGGTTGGCGGCTTCGAGTTGGGCGGTGCGGTTTTGGACGCGGGCTTCCAGTTCGGTGTTCATGTTGCGGAGGGTTTCTTCAACTTCTTTGCGGGTGGTGATGTCTTGGAAGGAGGCGAGGTAACATTCTTCGCCATCGATTTCGATCAGGTCTACGGCTAAACTGCCAACGCGGATGCGTCCGTCTTTTTTGCGAAAATGGAATTCAAAGTCATGCAATGCGCCGTATTGGCGCACGAGGTTGATTGAAGTTTGCCTTTCTTCCAGGTTTACCCAGAGGCCAGCTTCGTGAGCGTGTTTGCCGAGAATTTCAGCGCGCTGGAAGCCGGTTAGTTCTTCAAAAGCCTGGTTGACGTTGAGGATGCCTCGGGTAGGGCTGTTGATCATCATGGAGACGGGGGAGGATAAGAAGGCTTTTTGGAATTTGTCTTCGGAGGTGCGGAGGGCTTCTTCGTTTTGCTTGCGGTCGGTGATGTCGTATAAGGAGGCAAGTAAACAGCGTTCTTGTTCGAAGTCGATGATGACGGCGGAGGCTAAGGTGATGCCGATCTCTCCGTTTTTTCTTCTGAATTCGATTTCAATATCGCGCATGAACCCTGTTTTTTCGATGGTCTTGATGATTTTTTGGTAGTAGGCCTGATCGGGCCAGAGCTGGATGTCAGCGGAAAAACGTCCCAGGGTTTCTGCGCGGCTGTATCCGGTTATTTTGGCGAAGGCGTCGTTGATATCTAAGTAGCCGCGGGTTGGGCTACTAATGGCCATGGCGATGGGGGAGAATTGAAAGGCTTTTTGGAATTTATCTTCGGAGATGCGTAAGGCTTCTTCGGCTTTTTTACGTTGGGTGAGGTCAAAAACTGAACCTAAGGCGCAGATTTCTTCGTCGATAGAGAGGGCGGCGGCTGAGGTGAGGCCGATGCCGATTTCGCCGGATTTTTTTCTGAAATGAAATTCAAAGTCCCGGAGCCAGCCATCCCGAAGGAGGGTGGTAAGTGCCTGGTTTTGTTCTTCTGGGGAGGCCCAAAAGGTGAATTCGAGGGCATGTTTTCCGAGAACTTCATTGCGGGAGCGGCCTAACATTTTTAGGAAGGATTCGTTGACCTCGATGAACCCCCGCGTGGGACTGCTGATATACATGGGGTAGGGGGAGAATTCAAAGGCTTTGTTGAATTTATCTTGTGATGCGCGAAGGGCTTGTTCGGTTGTTTTTTGTTCGGTGATGTCGCTCAAGGTGCCTTGTACGAATAGGGGAATGCCATCTTCATCTTTGAGGAGGTTGGCTTCGTCCCGAACCCAAACCCATTGTCCATCTTGTCTTTTCAGGCGATATTCTAGCGAGGATGATTGTCCCCCTACAATATAGGTTTGGATGTTTTTCATGACGCGTGATAAATCGTCCGGGTGAACGAGGGTTTGCCAGAAGGTTGGGCTATCTAGCCAGGCATGTGGGGGGACGCCGAGCAGTTTTTCGATTTGGGGGCTGATGTAGAGGGGGGTGGCTTCCAAGTTGGGGGTGTCTCGGTAGGTGACGACGGGGAGGTGTTCGACGAGGGTGCGGTAACGGAGTTCGGCTTCGCGGAGGGCGGCTTCGGTGCGTTTTCGTTCTTCGATTTCTTGTTGGGCACGTGCGAGGGCTTCCTGGATGTTGTGTGTTGCCATATGGAGGAGGATGGCGGCGACAACCAGGTAGGATGTATAGGATGCCCAAATGGCGAAGGGGGTCGAAAATTGATGCCCGGAGATAATGCCCTGAGATTCCCCGAGGACCAATCCCAGGCTAGTCAAGATGCTTAAACCTGCGAAGCCTACTGCTGTTTTACGGCCCAGGACTAAGGCGGCCAGGAGTACGACTACGGTAAATCCACTGGTGGCGGGGGCGTGAATGCCCCCACTGAACCAGGCCGAGACGACTAAGACGATCCAAAGGCCGCCTACAATGGACATCCCGGCCGCGTAAATTCTTTTACGTTTCAACAAGATGAAGGCTATAACCGAAAAGAGAAATATCGGGGTGGCAAAAATCACCCGCACGGCCAACTCAGGGGAGGTGATGATCCAGACGAGGCTGAAAAATAGGCTGCATAAAAATATCACGCGAACGAAAAAATTGATAAGGACGGCGAGACGCGTGTTGTTTTCGTCATTTTCAAAGTGTGGGGGAGCTAAAAATGTTTTTATTCGTGTGAGCATGGCAACTATCCGAGAGGACGATGAATGGTGCTCAAAGTATAAAACGGAAAAGGGCAGAAAGGTGAGACCTTTTCTGCCCTTTTGTGAGTGAGGTTAGCTGATATCTTTTAGAAAGCGTCTGAAAACTCCGTGGTCCAAACTCTAAAGATTTTTTGTATGGCGCAACTCCCTGAAAAGGCCCATGTTTCGGCTGGTAACGGCTTAAACGGTCAAAAAACCTTTAGGGGTTGAGTTTTTAGATAGTCTCTTTGAGAAATTGGGGGGCATGGGTCAATATTTTAGAAGTCCCAGGCGTTGCTTAAAAACGCGCCACAAAAATAAGGGATTTCCAATAATGTAACGTTTCCATAAACGGCGAGGTTCGATGATGAGACGTCCGAGCCATTCAAAGCCGTGATCGGTCATCCAGTCGGGGGCGCGCTGGAGTTCTCCGGAAATGTAATCAAATACGGCCCCGCCAGTGAGAGCAACGTCTGCCTCGATATGGGACCAGTTTTCCATTAGCCAACGTTCTTGGATGGGCATTCCAAATCCTACGAGAAGGATATTCGGCCTGACCAGATTTATTTTTTTGATGATGCCTTCATTCTCAGAAGAAGACTGCGTTTTATCGAAGTAACCGTGTTGGATGCCCACAATTTTTAAGTTTGGAAATTTTTGCAGGAGGTGTGCTCCCGCTTGCTCCGCTATTCCGGGTTTGGCTCCGAGGAAGTATAGGGTGAATTCTTTTTCTTGACAAAATTCGGCTAATTGCCACATCCAATCCGCATAGGTAATTCGTTGAGGAATGTGATGGCCTAACAGGTGTGCCCCTAACATGACTCCTGCGCCATCGCAGAAAACAACGGGGGCACTATTTAAATAATCTCTTAACCAGTTTTCTGAAAAAGCGAGATTGATGCCATGAATGTTTACATGCAGGACGAGGGCATGCGCCTTGGAAATGATTAATTCCTCAATTGCATGGCGTAAAGTTGAAGTGGCAAGCGGATTTACTTTTACGCCAAGCACTTGAATGGCTGGAAGTTTAGTTGTTACTGACGGGTTCCCGTTCATGGATTGATTTTTTCTGAAGTAGGGAAAGGATGGTTTTTTCGTAATTTTGACACATTAATTCTTCTGAAAAATGCTCCCTCACTCGAAGATAGCCATTGAGGCCCATTTGTTCTCGTTGGGCAGTGTTTTGGAGGAGGAAGATGATCGCCTGCGCCAGCGTATCTGGATCGGCTTTGGGAACTAGGAGGCCAGTGTCTTGCTCTACGACTACCTCTTGGGTGCCATCTACTTTTGTAGCAACAACTGCCCGGTGAGAGGCCATCGCCTCTAAGACAACATTGGGTAGCCCTTCAAAGATAGATGGCAAAACAAAAAGATCGGCCATTTGCAGGAGAACCGGAACATCTTCTCGCACCCCTAACAGCCGAAAGTGATCTGGAAGGCCTAGCCTGAGTATATGGTTTTCTATGGATTGCCTTTCATCACCCTCCCCTGCAAAGACAAAAATGCTGTCGGGGAATTTTGCTAGAATTTGAGGGGCTGATTCGATTAAGTAGGGGTGTCCTTTTTGGGGGTGAAGACGTCCAACGGTAAGAATTACTGGTGAATTTTGGGGAATATTGAGGGCGGAGCGGATTTGTAAGGCGGCGTTCTTTTTTTCTGTTGTGTTTTCGTACTCAGTTAGATTGATGCCATTTAAGATCGTCGTGATCTTTTCAGGAAACATGCCTTCATTTTCAATACAAAAACGGCGGGTTTCTTCGGAAACAGAAATCATTAAGTCTACGAGTTTAGAGTTAACAAGGGTAGCATCGAGCCATAAAAACCATTTTGGAAAGCCAATAAGGGTGTTGCGCTGGGATGAGATACGTATAGGGACGCCTGCTAGCCAGCCAACGAGGATGCCGAGGATGTTGCTGTAATGGGTTAGGGTTTCAAGAATTTGAATTCTTTTGTTGCGCAGTAGCCAATACAAACGCCAGAGCGCGCGAATGGTGTAAAGGATGTTTGTTAGGGCGGATTTGCCCGCTACTTTTGCTTCCAGGCTAACGATTTCAAAGGGTTCTTGTTGTTGAACGGTGGTTAACAAATTATATTTATCATAAAAAAAACATAATGTTGTTTCATACCCATGGCGATGAAAATACCGTGCTTGTGTAAATGCCACTTTCTGAGCGCCTGCGAGTTCGAGTTGGGTGACGAGGATAGCTATTCTTTTCACGTTAATTGTTCAGAGGAGTAGATGTTAGAGATATGAAAAATATTGCATTGTCTTTTTGGCGTATTTGAGTATAGTATCTTTCTGAGTTTCTGTCAGTCGGTTAATTTGATTTGCATTGAGTAAGGGATGATGACGGGCAAGTTGATAGATATTATTAGTGACCTTTTTCTAGATCAAGATAAATCTTCTCAAGTTCATTTCTATACCTGTACATCGAAAATAGGTGATTTGCCCTTTCCTTACCCTGTTGGCCGTAAAATTTCCGTATTTCAGGACTAGCGAGTAAGGATAGAATTGAGTGGGCGAGTTGTTCTGGGTCCAGGGCTTGCGGGGGGCGAAGTTGTCCGTTGATCAGAGCGTATTTAGGAAGGGGTAAGGCTTCAACGGATTGGTATTTCCGAACAGGTTTGGTGGGTTGTAATAAAAGGCCTGTTTGTTCATGGACGACAGCTTCGGGAATTCCGTCCACGGCTGAGGCGATTACCGGAATCCCGCATAAAGCGGCTTCAATTAATACATTGCCAAATGACTCACGGATAGAGGTGTTTACAAAGAGGTCGAATCCTTGCATCAAAATCCGTACATTTGTCTGCCAACCGAGCATATGAATGGATTCTTGGAGGCCTAGTTCGGATATGTAAGACCTTAATTCATTTTCTAAGGGGCCACCTCCAATGATCACAAAAACCACACTACGACGTTTGCGTAAGACAATCGCTGCTGCATCTAAAAATGTTGCATAATCTTTTGGGGTATCCAGCCGCCCTACGGTTCCGACAACTAATTTATCTGGATCAACCTTTAATTGTGCGCGTGCCTGAATGGGTTCTATTGAAGGGATATCAGGAACTGCATTGTAAACGACGCGAATTTTTTCGCCTGGTATTTTATATTTGAATTTAAGAAGATTTGCGCTGGCGTGTGAATTGGCGATCACCAGACGAGCGCGCCTGTGCGCCCAGGAGTCCATCCAGCGCAATGCCCCATGTGTATTCCATATCGTTCCATGCTCGTAGGTAAGGTAGGTTGGTGTATGGGCTACCAAAGTAGCCAAATTTCCCCAGATATTGGCAAAGGCATTGTAAGAATGGACTAAATTTATTTGGTTTGACTGTAGCCATTTTGCCATTTGGAGGACTGCCGTAGGATCGTAACGAAAATTGCGTTTGGGCTCAAATAGCTTTATTCCAGTGTTTTGGATGGCTTTTTTTATCTCGGGAATGCTGGACGTGGTGATCAGGGAATGTTGAACTTGATCATTTTCCTGAGCAGCCAGGAGATCTATTAATTGTCTTTCTACTCCTCCCCAACGGGTCATCGTTGAAATATGACATACCGAAATATTTGTTGTCATTCAATACTGATTTGCTTGTCTTTTTGTGAATTTATCGAGAGGACAGATAACAAGCCAAGTAAACAGCCAAACACTAATCCAGAAATAATGGATGGATAATCACTGGGGAGGCCTGGAGTGCCTGCAGATAAGGGGAGCAGCCATTCAAATTTAGACCAATTTAGGTTGGGGCCGATAAACATGCTTCCAGGTAAGATGGAACCGGTTAATATTGCAAGAAAAATTACTGTAAGCGTAAATTCAGGTTTGTCGCGGGAAGTTTTTGAAGCTTTGAAAACTTTTTTGGCAATCCACACGAGAAGAATGATCCAGATTCCTAAACTAAACCATCCAAATGTAGCACCTATAACAATCAAGTTAGAAAGCGTTGAATAATGGTATGGGAATTGTTCTTTTACGGGAAGGTTTTCGTCTAGGCGTGCGTTTAAAGGACCTGTCCCCAGTGGTCTGTGCAAAAAAGCATCCAGACTTGCCGTGGAATTTCGATAGTATTGTGCTGTAGTTCCTACCAAAGTAAATGTTTTTCCTGCAATTGTTACCGTAGGGAGGGTGATCCAGGCTGGAACGGGTGCAGAACGTGATGTTTGGATGGTTCGGGGAATCAAGTAATAAACGCCGAAAGCCATTAATATCCCAATCCCTGCCACATGATACCATCTGATGCGAAATTGTTGCTTTACCTTTAAGACTTGGCTAAATGCAATAAACATGAATAAAGTTGTGGCAATATTGATAAAAGCAGCTCGGGAGCCAGACATCCAGACAAAAGCAAAACTTATTGATAGGAAAAGAATATTTAGCCATTTTGTGCTTTTTGTTTGGGGTTTAGATTGGAGATAAAATAAAATGACCCAAAAAACGATAGAGTATACAAAGCCCATACCCACAGGTTCCCAATAGCCGGCCGTATAATATCTCCCTGAATACAATTGTGTAAACTTTCTTAGGACAATTTCTATTACATCGCTGAGTTTGATTCGGAAGACAACTGTTTCGATAATAATATAAATAATACTTCCTCCCAAAATAGATAAAAACACTCTGCGAATAAATTGTAAGGGGTTTTTAGTTTGACGAATACGCGAGTAAATAATGTAGGCACTTAATAGAAAACTTCCTACGCCTAAAACAAAAAATGCAAGCGCGGTATCCCGGTTGTAAGCCACAAAAATACTAAGCGCGGTGGTTAAACAAAAAAATATGAGAAGTTTGAAAGAGAGCGAGAGGGGACTTTCTTTTGAGAAAAATAAAAAGGTCAAAAGGTATAAATAGGCTGGAGTAAGGACAAAGAACGGGGCGGCAATATTTAGGTAATAAGCTGATTGATTAAAAAAGGGGTATAGAAAAAAAAGCAAATAGATCGAAAAGTTGCTCTTCCTATTAAGTTGAAAAAAAATCAGCCCAATAAAAGCCAGAATAATAATAAATATATAAATCCATTGTTTCAGATCAAGGGGTTGAGGCGTAATCGAAAAGAGGCCCGCTTGGGAGAAGAGCGTAGCAATAAATAAAATAAAGAGGCCAATAGAATAGAGGAGCTTCATAGGAGGCGGTTATATTATGTGGTTTTGAGGTTCAAAAATTCTTTCAGATTGAGGGTGAGTCTTGGAATTGTAGGAGAGGTATTATGTAGTTTTTCATATAATTGAATGGTTTCAAAAACAATTTCCTCTACTGTGGCGTTGCTTTGCAACTTATTTAAGAGCGCGATGTGCCCCTCAAGATTTAGATCCTGGTAAAAATATTGCATTTTAGGTTGCCAGCCGAAGCCAATCGTGGGCTTGCGGTAACTTGTAGCCGTAATGATGGCATGCATACGTGAAGAAATTAAGAAATCCAGACTTTGAATCAATTCGAGATAGTCTTTTGGGGAAGGGATAAATTCAAACCCGCATATTTTGGGAACAATCGTTTCTGGCAACTGCTTAAGGATATCTGCATATACTTTTTTATCTATTTCTGGATCATTCAGGAAAAAATGGACGGTAAAATCTTCTTGAACGAAATATTCAATTAACTTGACCTGGAGAGTTACATATTTTTGGTAAATTCGAAGATTTGAAGAGATAGCAGGGTATAGTTGGATAGGACAGATGCCTATATTCTTTTTCTTTCCCAAAGGAGAAGAATTCTTGGGATATATAGTCGAAATCAGAAGAACTGGATCAAACCAGACAAGAATATCATCCTTTCCAGACAAATCTCGCAAGTATTTCTGGGAAAAAGTATCTCTGACGGCAATTTTCGTGGCATGTCTAACTGTAAAACGATAGAGTTTTTTGGCTAAATTAGTTTTTAAAGGGGCTACGCCAACACAAAGATAATAGTATTTTTTGCCAAAGAGCAAATTCAAAATGCTTAACCAGAAATGGTGTATTGCCCAACTTGCTCCAAATGCACTGGAATCCATTATTAAATTCCCCCCACCAATAACTGTTATATTATTTTTGAAGACATTAATAATATCCTGAGCATAGCTCTGAATATGAATAATAAGTTTCCCAAACAATCCCTTTGGCAGAGAATAATATGGATTTGTTGTAATCTGACATCCTTCTTGCGCTAATAAATGACTAATCACTTCGCTGATTAACGTGTCGCCAATATTTTTATCTTTTCCACGATTAAATAAATAGACTTTCATAACGAATTCTTTATTGTAGGAGGGATTTTTAAGATCTTGTTTCTAACCGCAAGTGCGATTTCGCAAGGATGAAGTTTCGAAAGCATATATTTTCTACAAAACCTTTTATATCGTCTGTATTCCCCAGATTGAAACAATGTATGACTGATGTTGGTTTCGTGCTTTCGATAATATATCAATGGTTCAGCAAGAAAATAAACGCCATCCATACAGGCATAATTGAACCAGTGATACCATTCAATGGAGTTACGAAACGTTAAATTGGTGAAATTTATCTTCTTGAAGGCGTCTTTTTTGAAAATGACCGATGAGCCGACGACTGGATTCTGAAATAGAAAGGCTCCTCTAGGAATAAACCCACTTGTGTTCCAATCGGGACGCACCAATTGATGGGAAGGCTGATCACCAAATAAATAAAATGCATTGGAACAAACCATACTTGCCCCAGATTCCATCATCATCTGAAGGAGACACGAGACCCGCTCTTTAACCATTACATCATCTTGGCCCAAGACAGAAACATACTTCCCTTGGGCCGTTGCGACGCCATCCATCACGCCACGGACAAATCCTTCATTGTGTTCATGTTGAACAATCCGAATGATTTCAGGGTAATTCCGTTGATATTCATACAATATCTCTAAACTTGCATCCGTGGATGCATCTTCTACGAGAATGATTTCACATTCAACTTCTTGAGCCAAACAACTTGTGAGCGTTTTCTGAAGATATTTTGCCCCGTTATACACAGGGATCACCACAGAACATAAAGATGGTTTCATGATAATTTTCTGCTCGCTAGAGAGAGTTTTTTTCTTACATATCCTACAAAATTCGTATAATCTGAACGATTTAGGCTAACAGAAAAATAAAGTGATATAAAAATAAAACCAATCAGGACCGCCCACCAATTCATTTTAGTATCTGTCCAGGTAAGCACGGAGACGGTTAAGATAATCCCTGCGCCAAGAAGCCACCTTAGCATCATAATTTTAGACACCACATATCCGAATCTTTTGTGAGCATAAAACATATTGTAAAGAAGATAGAGAATATAAGGAATGCCAAACGCAATCCCAATTAATTCCACCGAATTAAAGATGCTCAAAGAAATAACCGACAAACTCAAAAAGCCTCCATTCCAAAGCAGTTCGGTGGTCAGTAAAGTCTTTTTATCAGCGGAGGCAGTGATTGTCACCCCAAATACCCATGAGGTTGCCTTAAAATAATCTGCAATTAACATCCATCTAAGAATATTTAAGGAGCTTAAAAATTCGTCTGTATAGAGAAGTTGAATAACAATGGGTTTAAATAAAAGCACGCCTACAATGATGGGGACGATGATTAGAAGCGTTAAGCGTAAAATCTTGTCAATTAATTCCCGGCGCTGTTCATTATTTTTGGATTGAGCAAATGTAGGAAGATAATACGTACCAAATGAACTCAAGGCAATCGTGATGTACATCATGCTTAATGTCCAGGCTACATCAAATATACCCGCTGCCTCTAGCCCTTTCTGGGCCGTAATCAGAGAACGAATGACCAAAATAGTGCCACTTGTCGCTAAACCGGTGATCATTGTTGTAAAGGCAAATGAAAGGAAATAAGAACTATCCTCTCGAAAAGTTCCAAAGGTAAAATTCTGCCTCACAATACGTGTAAAAGGCAACCAACCTTCTCGTTGAACTAGCCAAAACGCGAGAAGAATGCCTCCTCCTGTGGAAAACAGGATAGAGCCAATAAATGCAATCGAATACCCCTCGTTAACCCAGCGGGATACAGGATATGCAAGCACAAAGGTAATTGCCGAAATAACCACCTGAATCAGGGCTAAACGTCCAATGGCTCGATACCCATTGAGAATGCTGTTAAAGTACATCACCCCCGTCCCTAAAATTATCGTTAACGATAACCAGCGAATTAAACTTATCGCTTCAGGATCATGGCGTTGTAATACGTTCTCGGCAATCTGTGGGGCAAAGATCAGCAAAAATAATACGGACGCGCTCATGCTGACTAGCATGATGAGGAAAACCACAAAACCATACTGTTTTTTTTTCGTCTCGTCCCGCTGTGCTAAACCTTGAATTAAAGCTGTTCCTCCGTTGAATGTGGTAACCGATAAAAAAGTATCTCGCGTTTGCCTTAATAAAGAAAAGAGTCCTACACCATCCGGCCCAAGGTAGACCGCGAATATTTTTGTACTCAGGATCCCCATCAGTAGATTAAGAACAGTCCCTAAGCCGGTTTTAAGGAAGGCCGACAAAATTTCAACCATACACACTACCAATAATTTTCATTGGATTTCCTATGGCAATGGCCCCTGCGGATACATCTTTACTAACTGTACACCTTGCTCCAATCACCGCATCCTTGCCGATACGGACACCCTTCAAAATAACCACCTCTGTTCCTAGCCAAACATTATCCTCCAGAACGATCGGTTGGCTCATTCCGGGAGAATTACGTTCGTTGGCTTTCAATCCATGGAAGTCAGCATCCAAAAAGACACAGCGCGCCCCTATTCGACAGTCACGCCCAATGGTGATTTGTGTGCGGGCGATTAACTCGCAACCATTCACCAGGGCCGTTTTCTCCCCTATTTGGATGACGGCATTGGCTTCCCGCGGCTGAAGGAGAATTGGATGATTAATTGAACCAGCCATCCAATAGCCAAGTTTTACATGATTCTCGAGAATTAAAGTTCCTTTTCCTTGAAACTTGACCGGGTGGGCAAACTGAATTGACTTGCCCATCTTAAGGTGGCCTCCTTCCCAGGAAACCTGATAAGGAAAATTCAATCTGCGAAAAATAGATTGCAAAATTCTCCACCGAGAGGCAAACTGCGGGCCAAGTTTGAAAAGGCTCTTCTGTAGGGGATTCATGCAAAACTCTGAAGGGCAGAAATTACTTCGTCTTGTTCATCCCTCGAAAGATGCGGTCCCATAGGAATGCTGAGAACCGTATTGGCAATTTCTTCCGTGATGGGAAAATCGCCAACTTTCCAACCCAACTCTGCATAAGCCGCAGAGAGATGAGGAGGAGTAGGGTAATGAATTAAGGTTCCTATCCCGGCTTGAGTCAAATGGCGCTGTAAAGCCTCTCGTCTGGGGTGTCGAATGACAAATAAATGCCAGGCTGGAGAACTATGGGGCAAAACATAGGGTAAGACCAGTTCATGGATATTTGACAGTGCCTCCAAATACCGTGCCGCCACGGCTTTCCTTCGGTCATTCCATTCATCTAAATGAGCAAGCTTTACCCGGAGAAAGGCCGCCTGAATAGGATCCAAACGAGAATTAAACCCCTTAACCTCATTTTGGTACTTAACCCTGGAACCATAATTTCTCAATACACGCACCCTATCCGCCAACCCTGGATCATTCGTTACGACCGCCCCCGCATCGCCAAAGGCCCCTAAATTTTTACCAGGATAAAAACTGACCCCTGCTGCATCCGCAAACCCACTCGCAATCTGATCGTTGAAGCGCGCACCGTGAGCTTGGGCTGAGTCATCAATGACTTTTAGACCATGTTTTTGGGCGATCCTTGTAATCGCTTCCATCTCGGCTGATTGGCCGTAAAGATGCACAGGTAAAATAGCCCGTGTCCGTTTTGTAATTGCCCTTTCAATCCTGTCTGGGTCAAGATTATAAGTGCGAAGATCGGGTTCAACGGGAATAGGTGTTGCCCCGGCATAAGAGACGGCAAGCCAGGTTGCGATATATGTGTTGGCAGGCACAATCACCTCATCTCCAGGCCCGATCTCATAAGCTCTTAGAATTAAATGAAGCGCTTCCAGGCCATTTCCAACACTGATACAATCCTTGGCCCCACAATAGGTTGCATACTCATTTTCAAAGGCCTCCATTTCTTCCCCTAAAATATACCAGCCAGACTCCATGACACGCTGATATGCGGCATCTAATTCAGCCTTGAGTTCCTGATAAGGGGCTTTCATGTTTAGAAAAGGAACGCGCACCGTACTCATTCATTACCTCTATTTACCAATTTGAGAAATTCATCATAGTCCCGAATATAGTCATGTGCCTTGTAAACGTCAGAAGCTAAAACCATGAGCACGGCATCTGGAGAATAATGATATTGAGCAGCCCACACCATCGGAGGCACATGCAACCCCATATAGGGTTGGTTCAGAATAATCTCGTCCCTATGTTCTCCATCGTCAACCATCACGGAACAGCTTCCTTGCAAGCAGATAAGAAACTGATGAAGGGAACGATGGGCGTGTTCTCCTCGCACCTCTACGGTAGGCACATTGAAAATCACAAAGTATCGTTTCGGTATAAAAGGGAGATGTTTATCGTATTCCCCAAAGGTCAAACTTCCTCGCATATCATCAACTCTCGGAAGTTGAACAAGCTTTACCGCGGGGATCGTAATATCTATGTGCAGATCGTTTGCAGAATGAACTTTTATTCTGGGATGCGTTTTTGACCCTACATAACCCTTGATCCGGGCCGGGTTGCCCACCACAATCGCGTTTGGTGGAACATCTCGGGTTACTACGGCTCCCGCCCCGACCATCGCATTGGTTCCTACCGTTATTCCCGGCAAGATCGTCGCATTGGCCCCAATAGACGCTCCTTTCCGAATGATCGTACGGGAAAAGTGTTCTGGGTATTGTTTACTCCTCGGGAATGGATCATTCGTGAAGGTAACATTTGGCCCAACGAAAACATCATCCTCTAAGGTGACCCCATCCCAAACTTGAACCCCACATTTAATCGTAACTCGATTTCCGATGACGACATCATTTTCAACAAACACGCCATCACAAATATTGCATGCTTGCCCTAAAACCGCGCCCGGCAAAATATGTGCAAATGCCCACACACGACTGGTTTCTCCAATTTGTGCGCCGCTTTCAATAATAGCTTGAGGGTGAATAAAAGGTTTTGTATCCATAAGTTATCAAGGATCAGTTTGTGTTTTTAAAAGTGTTTCAAGTTCAATTAGCTTTTCTACGACAGACAAATCATTAGGCCATTCGGTTAAGTAATTTTTATATTCATCAATTCCTTGTTGAATCGCTCCATTTTCAATAAGACTGTTTGCATAGAGTAAATGTAGGCCCTTGTTTTCCAGGTCTTCTTCATGGGCTTTCGACAAATACATGAGAAATAACTCTTTGTTTCCTTGTCCGTGGTAGGCCATCCCCATTTGCAAGTATACCTGTGAGCGCAAATAATAGTTAGGCGTCAATACCAGCGCTTGATTTAAATATTCTAAGGCTCGCTCATACATATTCTCAGCGTTTGCAATTCGTCCTAATCCCCAAAATGACCATTCAGAATAAATATTTAAGGGATCTGAAAGAATGGCATTTTCATAGGAAAGTTTCGCATCAGAAAAACGTTCAAGCCGCACATACATATTTCCCAACAAATATTTTGGCCAGGCTCGTTTCCAAACTTGTTCCCTTTCATTCCCCTGGAATGCCTCACCCAGTTCGGCTGCCGCCTGATAAGCTTCTAGAGCTTTTTCGACATCTCCGCGTTGATCTTCGATTTGACCAATTTCAAGATATGCCTCAATTGAGGTCATATCGACCTGGATAATTTTTTGATATGCTTCAAGAGCCAGTTCAATTTCATTTGCCTCTTTATAAATCCGAGCAATTCCAAAATGGGCCATTAAATGAGTTTCATCAAGATTAATAGCTTTTTTGTAAGCCTCCAATGCTCCTAAAAAGTCATTTTGCATCTCTTTCGTGTACCCTTCCCAGTACCAACCTTCGGCAAAACTAGGATCGAGCAATCTCGCGTTTTCATACCATTTTCGCGCCAGGAATAGGTTCTCCTCAGCCTGTTTTTCTTGTCCAGTTTCTATGAATTGTTCAGGGTGAAGACCTGCTTTTTTCCAGGCTTGTCTTGCTACATTAAATTTTTGCAAAGCCTCATAAGCAAATCCCAACTCCAACCACCCCAACGGATTCCCTGGCCTCAACCCCGTAAACCTATCATACGCGGCCACAGCCTCGGCCATTTGCCCCAACAAACAATACCCTCGCCCCAACAACAACCACGACTGTGCCTCAGAAGGGCGGAACTTCCGGGCTACTTCCAACGCCGCAACTGCCTCCTCGACCAATTCCCGCGCCTGGACATGCTCGATCCCCCCTGCAACGCAAAAATCAGGCTCTGTATTCTCGTCACCGAGAATCTCCAGAGCCTGGGTCAAAGACTTGTAACCGGTAGCCTGATAAAACCGACTTATCACAAAGGGAGAGACAAACCACAAAAGCCCCAAACCCCCTATCATCCCTACCCAGATCGGCCAGGCTAACTTTCTGCGCGAATATTCAGCCACAAAATGGCAGTTTACCACAAAAAACCCTAATAATTCCACCTATTCAGGAATTGCACCATCCTCAAAAAAGAGAGGAAGACCGGATGGCCTTCCTCTCTTTATGCGTGAATACTGTATGATTCAGCCCCAATCACCCCGAAAAATCTTCAAAAATACTCAGAGGGTAAATTACCCCTTTTTCGCGTGCCCGCGCCCCACACCAATATATTTCAACCCGCTCTGTTCCACCACACTCGGCGTCAGGAAATTGCGCCCATCCAACAACAAAGGCGTTTTCATATGCACTTTCAAGTTTTCCCAATCCAGTTTGCGGTATTCCGGCCACTCTGTAACCAACACAACCGCATCAGCCTCTTGCAAAACTTCCTCCACCGAATCCATAAAATGAATCCCGGAATCTCCAAAATACTTACGAGCATGGGCAAGGGCCACCGGATCATGCGCTTTCACCTTCGCCCCGCGTTGCATCAAATGTTTGGCAATATCCAACGCAGGGGCGTCACGTAAATCGTCGGTTTGCGCTTTGAACGCCAACCCCAGAATCGCAATCGTCCGGCCTTTCAAAATCTTCAACTCGTTCAACAACTTTTCGACCACCCACACACGTTGCTGATAATTCACGTCGCGCGCCGATTTCACAATCGACATCGGCAAACGATACTCTTCCGCCGTCGTAATCAGCGCCGCCGTGTCCTTCCCGAAACAGCTACCGCCCCAACCAATCCCCGCGCTCAAGAAGCGTGACCCGATCCGGGTATCCAACCCGATCCCACGGGCGATTTGCATAATATCTGCCCCAACCTTCTCCGCCAGTTGCGCCACTTCATTAATATAGCTAATCTTCACCGACAAAAACGCATTCGCCGCATACTTAATTAACTCCGCCGAAGCCAGGTCCGCCGTCACAATCGGAACCGCCCCAAAACCTTCGGGCCGGGGCAAAAACTCCAGCGCCGGAAAATCCTGATTCAAAATCGGGCGGTACAAACTCGTCAACACCGTCAAAGCTTGTTCTTCTTCCGCACCCACCACAATCCGGTCGGGATACAACGTATCGTGCAGAGCTGTTCCTTCCCGCAAAAATTCGGGATTCGAGGCCATCGCAAAGCGATCCTCCGGTTTTAACCCATCCACCTGCGTCATCGCATCACGCACCAAAGAACTGACCCAATTCCCACTTCCAATCGGTACAGTCGATTTATTTACAATCACAGTAAACTTGGTTCCCAAATGTTGCCCAATCGAAATCGCCGCCTGTTTCACATATTCCAGGTTAGGGGTTCCATCTGGATTCTGGGGCGTCCCCACACTAATGAAAACCACATCCGCTTCTTCGATTCCAGCTTCTTCATAGGAACTCGTGTACTGAAGATTGGGCTTCGCAAGCTCCATCAGCTCTTCCAAACCATGCTCATAAATGGGCGATTTTCCCGCCTTCAACATCTTAATCTTGTCTTCGATCACATCCAGACAAGATACCTCATGCCCTAAATATGCCAGGGCAACTCCCGTGGTCAGGCCAACATAGCCAGTGCCAACAATTACGGCTTTCATGAAACTCTCCTGTTGTTAAGAAATTCATCATTATAATCTCGTTTGTAATTTTAACAGGGTTTCCCCAAAACGGAAGACTTGTGCCATTCTGCACGAACCTTACTAAATGCCCATCTTCAGTATAATTCTCCTATGTGGCAAACCCGTCTAGCGCACGAAACAACCTGGCGCCCCCTCCCTGTCCCCTCCGCCTGGGAAGAACACGGCATTCCGCCAACCTTTCCTGGCCCAGTTTGGTACCGCACCACCCTGCCTGTTCCCCCTCGGACGCCCGAACAACGCGTTTGGCTTCGCTTCCACGCCGTCAGCTACCATTGTCAAGTGACTGTAAATGGAAACCCGGTCGGGGAACATACCGGCGCGTGGGACTCCTTCTCGCTCGAAATCACCGCCCCGATCAACGCCTTTCCGGGTCCGCACGGGGACGCCGAAATCCTCGTGCGTGTCACCAAACCCATCAGCCTCACCGCCGGCCCGGATTCCCCTCCGCTTCCCGGAGAACACCCTCTGCGCGAAACCCTCGCCGGATTCTTGCCCTACGTTTGGGGGCACGCGTTTGGCGGCCTCTGGCAACCCGTCGAAAGCTACCTCACCGGCCACACCTACATCAAATCTGCCTCCCTCCGGGGAGATGCTCAAGGGCGTCTCTTTCTTCAGGCGACCCTCTCCCACCCTGCCCCCCTTCATCTCCAAATTCTCACCCCCGCAGGAGATGTCCTCTTCACCACAACCCTCCCTCCCGCCATAACGATAGACCATTCCCACTTCCTTATAGATCAATTTTCTCCCTGGTCACCCGCCTCCCCAACCCTCTATACCGCTCGCTTAACCGTCGAGAATGGGGACGAGAAAATTCTCCGCTTTGGCTTTCGCACCCTCACCACCCAAGAAAACACCCTGCTCCTCAACGAACGCCCCCTCTACCCCCGTTTCATCCTCTCTTGGGGGTGGTATCCTGATCGTAGGTGCCCGGACCCAGGCCCCGCCCGCATTCGGGCAGATTTCATCCGGCTCAAAGCCCTGGGCTACAATGGTGTCAAACTTTGTTTGTGGTTCCCGCCTCAATACGTTTTTGACCTCGCCGATGAATTGGGTATGCTCTTGTGGGTCGAATTCCCCCTCTGGCTTCCCCAAGTCACCCCTTTTTTTTGTACCCAAACCCCCCTCGAAATCGAACGTCTCACCCATCTGGCCCGCCACCACCCCTCAGTCATCCTCTACACCCTGGGCTGTGAACTTGGCCCGGAAGTGGACGCCGGTTTTCTGCACGCCCTCACCCAAACCGTCAAAACGCTGATCGGGGATGCCCTCCTTGCGGGCAACAGCGGTTCGGGCGAGGCGTATGGCGGGCCGCTCGATTCCCCCGCCGACTTTTACGATCACCATTTTTATGCGGACCCTCCGTTCCTCGCGAGCCTTTACGATACCTTTGCCCCGCAATGGCGCAAGCCCAAACCCTGGCTCATGGGCGAGTTCAACGACTTTGACACCCTTCGTAACTGGCCGCAATTTCATCTTCCGCCAGGCGACGCGGCTCGACATTCCTTTTGGTGGTTAACGAATACCCCGCAAGGGGCGCGCTGGGCGATGGAGGTGTACGAACAAGAAGCCCGTCTAAAAGCCCTCCAACTTTGGGACCAGGCCCATGAACTGTATCAACTTTCCCTGCAAAAGGCGTACCTCCATCGCAAACAGACCGTGGAAACCGTCCGCGCGCGCCCGGCCCTGTCCGGGTACGTGATCACGGGCGAGGTGGATACCCCAATCTCCACCGCCGGGATGTGGGATGATGTGGGGGCGGCCAAGTTTGCGCCAGAGGATTTTCGTCGGTTTAATGGGGATACGGTGCTTTTGTTGGGGTTTCGGCGGTGGCGGGCGTGGGTGGCAGGGGGGGACCGGCCTGTGTTTGGGGATCGGTTTTGTTATTGGGGTGGGGAGGTGGTGCGGGTGGCGTTGTTGGTGTCCCATTTTGGGGTGGAGCAGGGAGGCGCGCACACACGGTGGGAGGTGGGATTTGAGGGGGATGCACCTTTTGCGAGTGGAGAAATTTTGGGGGCGTGTGTCCCCGGACAGGTGCAGGAGGTAGGGACGGTGCAGTTTTTGGGGCCAGAAGTGGACAGGCCTCGGTCGTGTGTCTTGCGTGTAGCCACAGAGATGAAGGGCGAAAACGGGGGGAATGTGGGGCTGGGGGAGAACGAATGGGGGATTTGGTTTTTTCCGCGCGAGGTTTGGCAGGGAGTAGTGCCGTTTGTGTTGGATGATCCGGCGGGGCGGTTGGCGGATTTGCTAACTGCAGAGGCGCGGGTGTGTAGTGGGCGTTGGGCTGAGCGCGCGGTGGGCGTATTTACCCAATGGACGCTGGAGGCCGCGCGGTTTGTGGCGCAAGGAGGGCGCGCGATTCTCATGCAAGGGGCTGAACCGGGGTTGGTGCCGACGGTGGCGCGCCCGTTTTGGCGGGAGTGTATTCAGATAGGGGAACCGCACCCCGCGTGGGGCCGGTTTCCTGCCAAGTTTGGGATGCAGTATTATGCCCTGGGGACGGATCGCGCGCTGGTCGTGCCACCTGGCCGGGGTTTTCCTTTATTGCGCCGCCTGGATACGCGGCAGATGGAGATGGAAGCGTATGCGGTGGTGTGGGAGGTTGGGCAGGGGCAGGTGTTGGTGACAACATTGCGCTTGGACGGTGGGTTAGGCGATCAGCCTTCGGGGATCACGCGGAGTCCGGCGGGAATGTTTTTGCTGGCGGAGTGGGTTCGGTATTTGCAGGCGTAGCTTTTCAGGCTCCCTTCATTTGACGCCCAAGTCAATGTCTTCGATGTATATTCCGCTATCATGCTCCTTGTTCTTTTTTGATTCATCAAGATGAATTTCAGCTTCTACCTTTACACTTCCATCCTCCATAACTTCAACCTTTGTAACCAAACCTTCGATGATACGTCGCCGCGCTTCAAATATAGCGGCTGTCTGTTCAGGTGTATTGCCATTTTGGTTAACAACCTCGTACCCAATGATTGTTTTCTCTCGGTACAATTTTACAACTTGTAAGAGGCGCTCTGCCCGGTTCCCAACCAATAAACGTGCATCCGTTAAATATCGCTTGAGAGATTTTTCTTGTTGGGATAAGCTAAATAATTGAACCTGAAGATCATCTTCAGTAATCAATTCTTTTCGTGCCCATGTCACAACTTTTTGTCGCTCTAAAAACAAGTTTTGTAATTCCTGCTCCAGGTATTGGCAGTCCGTCTCAGCATTGGATTCCTGCGCTTGTAATTCGGATATTCTTGCTTCTAATGCCTTTTCCAGTGCGCCGGGTTTTGAAAGAAGAGGCCATATCTTCTCCCAAATCTCCGCGTCGGTTTTCTGAATACGTTTTAAACCAGCACACCCCGATAATGAACACAAATGGGCAAGGTTGTTACATCTGTAATAATCATAATATTTGCCAGTCAATATCCCTTTTGAATTTCTCTTTTTGTAACGCACCACTCGCATTTTTACTCCACAAGCCGCACAATAAATAACGCCTGGTGCGAGAGCATAGACTGGGTGGACTGGTTGTCCACTCAGGTTGGTTTGTTTTGTCTTTCCGGCAGGGTAATTCTTCCAGCGCGCTTGTTGTTTTCTTACGGCTTCAAAAAGCTGTTTGTCCAGGATGGGCGGTATTTCTATTTCAAATGCTTGGCCTGCCCATTTTGAAATGAAGATGCCTGTGAAGTAATCCTCGCGTTTCAATATTTGCCTAATGATGTTTGTGTGCCATGAATACTTGCGAGGTTTGTTTCCTTTTTGCGGAACAGCTGCATTGATCAATCGTCGTCGAATTTCATGGATTGCTACACCCTCGCTGTACCATTGCCAGATATTTCTCACCCAATCCGCTTCATACTTATTGATAGTGTATGTTCCGGTATCTTCATGGTAATCGTAACCATAGGGTACTGCGGATGATCCTCCAGAAATTTTCCCTTGCGCTAACCGTCCCTTCATTCCCATTGTGGTTCGTTCGCGTCTGCCTTCTAATTCCATATTTGCAACCCAAGCCTTTACGGGGGCAAAGTTTTTATCGAAGGTTTCTTTTACCAATTCAATTTCTACCTCGGTTTCCTTTAGGCAATCCAGCACATCCATCATAGGGCGCAAACCTCGATAGAGTCTGTCCTCTCGCCATGCGATAATCACATCGAACTTTCCCCCATAGCCATCAGCTAACATTTGTTTAAATTTTGGGCGGTCGCGACGAGTCCCTGACGGTTCTACCAATTTCTTACCAGATCGATATTTTTCAATATCCCGATACACTGCGATTACGATATACCCTTGTTTTTCGCAATACGCCCGTCCATCCTGCTCTTGCGCCTCTGGACTCACTTTTTCAGCTTGCTTTTCCGTTGAAACACGCACGTAGATCACAGCACGTTTTACGATATTTTGTTGGGTTTTATCTAAAGTTTTCATGGCGCTACCTCCGGTCATGAAATTTGCCCTAGAACGGCTTTCACCCGTTCCAGGGTATTAATCCTTCGCCCGCCTAAAAGATGAGCAATTTTATTGACTGTGTATCCCTGAATACTTAGGGTGCGAATGAGTTCGCTTTCTGCCTGGGTGCCTGGGGCGGGTACGCCATTCTCAGGCATGGGTGAATTCCCGGTTGGGAACGTGGTTCCTAGTTCATGGGAATGTGTTCCCGTGCCGTTTTTAGCTGGACTGGGAACGTCCAATAACTCTCCGGGAACGCGACCAGAGAGCCGAGGAACTTCTTTTTTCAAGGGGGGAACGACGTACTTGTCCTCTGACTCTGGCTTGTGGAGATTGCCGATAATGACCGTGCATTGCCTCGGTGTGTCGAGAGGAGTTCCTTCGGGGAGAGGGGTGAGTTTGACCGTCGCGAAGTTTTCTCGCAGGTCGCCTTGCCCCTCGATCCCTAACGAGCGGACGAAGACGGATTGGGATAACAGCACGAGATACAAGCCCGCTTTACGCCCTTCCATGCCAATTTGCATCAATAGCTTGGAAATCTCGGGTTGGTGGGCCACAATCGCGGGAATTTCGTCCACGGCCAACGTAACGGGGTCAAAGTGGCTTGCCCCCATCTCTCTTTGCCGATAGCGGTTATCCATCAGGTCAATCATGTGCTGGATGGTTTGGGCGATGGTGGCAAAATCTCTGCCCCCGCCAATCACGTTGCAATGTACGGGCCAGGTCGTGCCGTCGTCGTGGGGGTCGAGGACATAAACGGTCTGCCGGGCTTGCAAAAGATACCTGGCTGTGTGCGTTTTCCCCGTGCCGGTTGCGCCCGCTATCAGGACATGACGATCTGTGAAGAGGGGCAAAGGATGTAGTTGAGGTAGGGAGAGACCTGCCGGAGCAAGGGTGTGAGGGGCATCCTGGGTGGGCATGGGTATGAACTCCGCCCCATGTTTCCCCATCGGGGTGAACCATTGCGCGCGTTTCGAGATTTCTCGTTGCAGTTCGATGGCCAGCGCGGCCAGGGTCGTATACAGTTGGGCGTCTGGAGGGACGAGTTGGGGCATGGTCGCCACGCCGTTTTTTTGGTCCATTTGGAGGGCAGGGCCAAACATTTTTCGGGGTTGGATGAGGGTCAAACCCTTTTCGGTTTCCCAGGTGAAGGACGCGGCGTCGGGGATCCACGACCGTTGTCGGCGCGCTGTATCAATGAACATTTCCGCCAGACGAAACCCCAGGAAAATGGCTAACCCCGTTGCGATAAAGACCATTAACCATAAAAGCACGGTGACAACCTTTTCACGTGCTAACCGGGCGGATTCTGCATCTGCCTGTCTTTCCTGGGCTTGTTGGGTAGCTGTGGCGTTTGTCTGTATCTGCGCGAGATAGAGGGCTTGTGCGGTAGCCGTAGCGACCTGGGCTTCCTGGGTGGCGACGACTTGTGCGGTGGCAGCTTGTTGGGTGGCCTGGGATTCATAGTAGAACGCGGTGGCTGTGGCATTGGAGAAAAGCACCTGAGCCGTGGCGGTGGCGGCGTTGTCGTTGCCGGCTTGCGTTTGAGCCTGAACCAGGATCGCCGCTTCGTTTGCACGAATGGCGCTCTCCGCGGTTGCGGTCATTTGCTGGTAGGCGGTGTTCAGGGCGTGTTCCCCGGCGGCTTGTAGGGTGTATGGATCGGAGGGAGAGGGTACACAGGCCGAGATCAGCCAAACAGAGGTCAGGAGTAGAAGGCTTTTTCGTGCTATCCCTTTTAGGTGCATCATTTCTGCACCTCCACCCCCTGCCCATTGCGATGAATGCGTCCGGCCTGTTCTAGCTCCTCAAGGTGGTTGTAGATTGTTTGTCGGGAAACACCTGCCCGTTTTGCTGCGTCCGAGACACTCAATTGCGGGTTATCAACATAGAGGGCCAGCAATGAATCCAGTTGGCGTTGTTTTTTGGCGGTGATTGCTGCCTGTCGTTTGTCGAAAGTGTCAACTTTGACAGGTTTTGACGTTTCAAGGTTTTCGTTTTGGGTGGTTTGTTGACGCCGTGCAGTGCGTCGCTCCGCTTTGTCTTGTTGGACCCCTTCCACCCGTCGTCGATGGTCGTTTCGTAAGGCTAGCACCGTGACACCCGCGATAGAAAGCAAGGGAAAGATCGCCGGGGCGTAGGTGGAAAGCGCCGGGAAGATGTCGCCGTACTGTGTCTTGCGGCCTGGCTCGGCGGCGATCCAGTCGAGGAGGGCCTTTTCCCGGGCTTCCTTTTCGGCGAGGAGCCCGCCCTTGATC
>JABWBV010000543.1 GCA_013359445.1 Anaerolineales bacterium
GCGCGCGCCGCCTGGCCCGCCTTCCCTTTCACCCCTGCCACCGCCCCCTTTATCGCCGAGATCTGCCAACAACTCGATGGCATCCCCCTGGCGATTGAACTCGCCGCTGTCCGCGTCAACGCCCTCTCCATCGAAAAAATCGCCGAGCGCCTCACCTACCGCTTCAACCTCCTCACCCGCCACCCCCACACCACCCTGCCCCAACATCAAACCCTCAGTGCCCTTGTCGATTGGAGCTACGATCTGCTCGACGAAAACGAGCGCACCCTCTTCCAACGCCTTTCTATCTTTTCAGGAAGCTGGACCCTGGAAGCCGCCGAGGCCATCTGCGCCTCCACCCCAGATGATGTCCCCTACACCCACCCTCTCCACCCCATGGATATCTTGCCCATCCTCACCCGCCTGATCGATAAAAGTCTAGTGCAGGTTCCCGAAATCAACGGAGAAAACACCCGCTATCGTTATCTCGAAACCATTCGCCAATACGCCCGCCAAAAACTCCGCGCAAGCGGTGACGAGCCACAAGCGTTCAACAACCACGCTCATTATTACCTCCGCCTGGTTTCCGAAGCCAACCCCCTCCTCAAAAGTTCCGAACAAGTTCAATGGACCGCCCGCCTATATGCAGAACAAGACAACCTTCGGTCTGCCCAAAACTGGTGGTTTCAAACCAACCCCACAAATGCCCTCAAAATGGCTGGATTAATGGGCCGATACTGGGATCGGCAAGGGCTATACACCGAAGGGCGGGAAACCCTGGAAAAAGCCTTAAGTACAAGCCAAAACGCACCCCTTCCCGACCGCATTAAAGCGCTAAAATGGGCCAGCGGCCTGGCGATGCGGCAGGCAAACTACGAAAAAGGCAAAACCCTCGCCCGTGAAGGGTTGGAGCTAACGCGTTCACAAGATGACAAAGTCAACATGGCCGCCTTCCTCAACATCTTAGGGCTAATCACCTCTGGCGAAGGAAATGACCAGGAGGCTCAGAAATTTATCGCAGAAAGTGTCGCCCTTCAGCGCCAATTAGAGAATCTATGGGGCATTGCAAGTGGCCTCGACAATCTCAGTAACATCACCCGCGCGTTGGGAGATGCCCCCCACGCGCTGACCTATATGTTGGAATGCCTTGAAATCACCCGAAAACTGGGGGACAAATTTCTCATCGCCAACAATCTTGTTGGGGCGGCAGAAATCTACCTCGATTTAAACGAACTCACTACCGCCCAACAACACCTTAAAGACGCTATTCATCTGCAACAAGAATTGAACGACCAACAAGGAATGGCATATGCCTTGGGAGAACTGGGGGTAATAGCCTGGTTACAAAAAAATTATGCCACCGCTCAAAACTTCCTGGAAAACAGTCTAAAAATCCGCCAAAACATCGGCGACAAACACGGCGAGGGCTATATCCTTTACCTCATGAGCCTCAACGCCCTCGCCTGTGAAGATTTCCTCCTTGCGAAAGGCTACCTAAAAACTGGTTTGGAAATACTATGGCCGTTAGGGGAGCAACGGATCACACTAAATTGCCTGGAAGCCTTGGGGCATGTCGCCGCAGGCATCGGAGATACCACCCGCGCAATTAAACTTTGGGCGGCGACCCACACCTTACGGGAGCAGGCAAACCTTCAAAATCGAGCCATCTTCCGCACCTTTCACGCGACCAAACTGGAGCAAACACGCCACACACCAGGCGGCCCAGCCTTCACCCCTCATTGGCAAGCAGGCATCTCAATGTCCATCGAAGCCTTACGGGCGTTGGCGAATGATTTTTTCGCCCACCCATAACCCCCCCACACCTGTTTTCTTAACCGGCATCATCCCGATAATGTGCGCCTCGACTCGTCTGATTTCGTTGAGCCGCCATCGCCACCACCAACGCCGCTTGAATCGCGTTCCGCAACCCGATCAAACCATCGGTCAGACGCGTTTTCCGGTAAAAATCCTCAATCTCGTACCACAAGTGCCGCAGTTCCCGCACCGCACGTTTGAGCCGGTACTCGCTCCGCACCAACCCCACATAGTGCCACATCAGATTGCGTATGTTTTGCAAATCCCCCTGGATGAGCGCGGGATCGGCCTCGAACGCTGAACGGGACACGTCCCACGCGGGGATTGCGTCCGCCTCCGGGACCCGCGCGGGGGGATGTTCCCGGATGTGGCGCGCGGCCCGGTCGCCCCACACCAACCCTTCGAGGAGGGAAGTGCTCGCGAGGCGGTTCGCCCCGTGGACGCCGGAGCAGGTCACTTCCCCCGTCGCATACAACCCCGGCAAGGACGTCCGCCCCCACAAATCCACCATCACGCCGCCGCAAAAATAATGCGCCGCCGGGACGACCGGGATCGGCTGTTGGGTGATGTCAATGCCCTGGGCTTTGCACCCCGCGTAAATCTGGGGAAACCGCTCCCGCAGGTATTCCGCCGGACGACGGGAGGCGATGTCGAGCAAAACGTGGGGATACCCGTTCGCGATCATCTCCCAGTAAATGGCGCGGGAAACGACATCGCGCGGGGCCAGGTCTTTCCATTGGGCATCGTATTTTTCCATGAACGGTTTCCCGTCGGGAGTGAGGAGGATGCCGCCTTCGCCGCGCACCGCTTCGGAGATCAGAAATTTGGTCGAGCCGGGCATGTGCAGGGCGGTGGGGTGAAATTGGATGTATTCCGCGTTGATGACGCGCGCCCCGGCACGGTACGCCATGGCCAGTCCGTCGCCGCGTGCCCCCGCGGGGTTGGTGGTGTTCAGGAAGATTTGCCCCAACCCGCCCGTTGCCAGGATCGTGGCACGAGCGAGGATCGGCTCGACTTCTCCGGTGGATTGGTTGAAAACGTATGCCCCGTGACAGGTGGGCGGTTGGTAAACGGCGAGCGGGTCGCGGGCGTGGTGGGGGAAGGTGATCAGGTCTACGGCGGTGTGTTCGGTGAGAACCTGGATGTTGGGGGTTTCGGCGATTTTTCGATGCAAGGCGGCCATGATCGCCCAGCCGGTCGCGTCGCCGACGTGCAAAATCCGGCGGTGCGAGTGCGCGCCTTCCATGCCGAAAATGAAATTTCCGCCTTTGTCCCGGTCAAATTCCACACCCGCAAAGTCAATCAGAATTTGGGCGAGGAGGCGCGGGCCTTCCTCCGCGAGGAGTTCGACGGCGGGTGGATAGCAAAGCCCCGCGCCCGCGTGGAGGACGTCTTCGATCAGTTCGGAGGTGGTATCGTCCAGCCCCTTGCCCACAATGCCGCCCTGTGCCCAACGGGAGTTGGACTCTTCGGGGTCGTTGGCGCGGGTGAGGAGGGTGATGGGGCGTTGGGAATCTTGTGCGAGCCGGAGGGCCGCCGTTGCCCCGGCGATGCCGGAGCCGATGATGAGGGTGTCGGTGAGCATGGGGTGTGATCCGAGATGCGTGATGCGTGATGTGTGAATTCACGCATCACGTTTCAAAAGTTACCCAATCGCAATCATCCGTTCAATTTCTGCCACTAAAAAAGGTAGATTTGCTTGAGTGAAAGAAATGTCAGGGGCAGAAATCCGATGATGTTTGATGTCAGGAGGGGTATGTTTGTGGTGGGGAAAATTTACTGCCAGGGCTGGATTCTCTGGATGAGGTTGAGGATCGTACCAATACAGTTTTTCTCCTCGTTGGCGGACTTCATAAGAATACAACATGATTTGCTGGCGCAGAAAGTCCAGCCGCTCGTACAAGAAGAGTATGATGCCCTGTTCAAACACGACCTCCCCTTCCAAAATGCCAACCGTCGCACCTTGTAAATAGATGCGAACGGTATGCTGTTGGATACGAGGATGGGAATCTAAAAATTCGTAAATGACCTGACTATATGCCTGAATAGAAGTTAACACCTAGCCCCCCAACATGACCGTGGTTCCTTTAATTTCATCAGCAAAATCTCGAAGAGCAAAGGGTTTGGCATACCGGCGCATGGCTTTACGAATTAAATCCGCATAGAGCTTTTCCCGATGACGTTTGATGTCATAACAAGCCGCCCAATCTGTATATTCTCGCGTCTCAGCCGGGTCTTCATCGCGCAACTGTCCTTTTTGATATAAGTCATTGAAATAATCCGAACGCAGGCCGAATTTTTTCTCATAAGCCCACAGTTTTTCATCCATCGCGTGAATATCTTGAATGATTTCTGATAACGTGATATTGGTCATGGGGTTGACTCCTTTTTTATCCAATCGCAATCATGCGCTCCACCGCGCGGGCGGCGCGTACCCGTATTTCTTCGGGGACATGAACCTCGTACTGATTATACTTCAACGCATCCAGGGTATCTTCCAGCGTGATCTGATTCATGTGGGGACAGCGCACACTGCACAGGCGGAGCATGTCTTTGTCGGGGTTTTCGGCGGCGATGTTGTCGCCCATAGCGCACTCGGTGAGGAGGAGGTATTGCGGGGCGTGGGTTTGTTCGACGAAACGAATCATCCCGGTCGTACTGCCGGAGTAATCGGACGCGGCGACGACTTCGGGACTGCATTCCGGGTGCGAGAGGATGACGACTTCGGGGAATTGCGCGCGGACGGCTTGAATGTCTTGCACGGTGAATTTTTCGTGGACTTCACAACGTCCGTGCCAACCGACCATTTGATAGTCGAGGGGGATGTCGTAATGTAAATTACGTGAAAGGTTCGTAGTAGGGGCGCGGAACTCGTTCCGACCAGCCCCAAAACCTGGCACTGAAGTGCCTACTACAAACGGAGCCTGTGCTTGACTGAATTTTGGGCTTTTGGTGGGGAAAATGATGTGTTTGCCGGTTTCTCTGGCGACGTTTCCGGCGAGGTATTCGTCTGGGAGGAAGATGACGGTGTCGGTACCGAGCGATTCGACAACGGCGTGGGCGTTGCCGGAGGTACAGCAGATGTCGCTTTCGGCTTTCACGTCTGCGTAAGTGTTGACGTAGGTGACGACCGGGACGCCGGGAAACATGGCTTTGAGTTGGCGCACGTC
>JABWBV010000029.1 GCA_013359445.1 Anaerolineales bacterium
AATGGACGTCCCTGCGAACCTTCTTTAAGGGGAACTGGGCCGATAGCGATGCGGTGAAACGGGTTTTCAAAATTTTCAATCAAGACTACCCGGTCGTGCTCGAACAGCGGCCCGAACTCTTGCCCTACGATCTGGGTGCGGAACTCTCGGTCAAATCCGATGCCATTCAAATCGCTTACCGCCGGATGCGCCAGAAGTATATTGACATGGGATGGCAGATTGACACGCACCGCATTGCCACCGAATTCGGACGCCAGCAAGCGGTCGTGATCCCCTCCCCCGCGCGGCGCGAAGTCCCCGAACTGGCGAATGCGTGGGTGTTGAAGGAAGTGCCGACGAAGGAAGTGAAGCGTGATGCGTGAACTGTGACACGTGTCAATTTTTTAGGAGTACCCATGACTCTTGCGAACGAACTTAGTCAGAAAACCTTAAATGCCATTATCTCCCGCTTTAACCTGACCGAAGTGGGTGATCCGTACCGGACGATCAAATCGCAATTGCCGATGGCGATGGGGGTTCCTGTCGGGAAGATGCGTATTTTTAAAGGGGAGGGGTTTGGGAGTGTGTCCAAGCTGGTGTATATCGGGTTGACCGTGCCGCCGATTGGGTTGGATTCGCACATGATTTTTGCATTTACGGATGCCCAAAGCGCCGTCCCGCACTTTACACTGGACTCGGTCAAAGCGGGTGATTCGTTCGCCTTCCACCTCGATCTGATCCCGCGCGTGGATTTGGGCGCGAATCTCGCGTACCTCGATTATGCCTTCCACCCCCTCACGGACGAGTACGAAAAAGCGCGCAAAATTGACGGGCTGACCGAAGCTCGTCTTTCCCCTCGGCAATACGCCATCATGTCCCCGTGGATGTTGGCCTTCCGCGCGACGGAAGACGCGTACCGCGCGGTGGAACCTTCGATTGACTTTTATCTCGATCACTGGGCGGGGTTGGTGGAGTCGAATCTGGCCCGGTCGGTGTTGGCGAGCCTCGGCGGGGTAGATTTGGCTGAACGGGATGCCAGAAACCGAAATGCTATCTTTAATCGCGATGTGGATAAAGTTTGGAATCAGATCACGCCGATGATCGGGAATGAGTTGGCAGAGGAGATGATTGGGGTTTTGAAAAATCAGGGCGTGGAAGAAAATTAGGAATGCAGGAGAGGAGGAAGACAGGAGTTTTTTTTAAAACTCCTGTCTTCCTCCTCTCCTAATCTCCTCATTTAAAAAACAAGGAGCTTGAAAATGCCCCTCGAATTTGAAGCCTTAACCGGTCTAATCATCGGAGCCGCCATTGAGGTTCACAAAATCCTTGGGCCTGGTTTTCTTGAGAAGATATATGAAAACGCTTTGTTCATTCAACTCGAAAAACTCGGATTAAAGGTCGAGCGCCAGGTTGAAGTGATCGTGAAATTTGATGGCAAAGAAGTTGGTCGGCACAGAATAGATTTGCTGGTCTCTGGAAATATCGTGGTTGAACTTAAAGCGGTCAGTGATTTTGAACCCGTCCATTTTGCGATTGTTCGATCCTATTTACGAGCGATGGGTCTAAAACATGGTCTCATCATCAACTTTGCAAAAACGAAAGTGGATGCAAGAAGAGTGCAGGCTTAATTAGGAATGCAGGAGAGGAGGAAGACAGGAAAATATTTCAAAAATTCCTGTCTTCCTCCTCTCCTGGTCTCCTCATAAATAAATCTTGCAGAGAAATCCACAAGAAAATTAAAAAAAACTCCTCTCTTCCTCCTCTCCTGGTTTCCTCATAAAAAAAAACTCATGACAAAAGAACACCCCTCCCAATGGCAAGAAAAAATCACCGGCGAATGGCACGGCCTGCCAGCCATCTTTGACGCGCAGGGCAACCACATCGGCTACAACAAAGTCTTCCGCTCCTCCGTGTTTGAGAATGGCATGACCACCTACTACATGGACACGACGATGGAAGGCGCAGGCCCACTCCGGGCGCGGTTCGAGGCGCGGAACTTTGCCTTCGGGGTCAAAGATAGCGATCAGGATCGCATTTACATGGGTCCGGACTTTATCGGCGCGGGGCATCCCTACGGCGCCCTCGTGGACGCGCACTACTACTCCCCCGCGTGGACCAGTGACCTCCGCACGATGGTCCACGTCCTCCCCGATGGGCAAACACAAGTGTACTCATCCCTGCTATACGACGGCCCGACGATCAACGGCGTGTTCAACGGCATCTACAAAGTCGCCTTCGACTATCCCACCAATCCCGAAACGCAGGCGCAGATTCACGCCTTTGTCGAAACCGAACGGGTCAACGGGACCCAACCTCACATCCTCCCCTGGAAACACGCCGGAACCTGGACGGGCGATATGGACGTGTACGACGCCGGTCAACAGAAAATCGGCACCAACCACGTCATCATCCGCTACACACCCCTCACCCTGCTCCGCGCAGAGATGGAGATCGAGATCAGCGGCGTGATCAACAAACGGTACAAATTCGCCCGTTACCGCGAGCAATACCGCCATGCCTTTGAAGGCCCCGCCGTGTACGGAAACGGCATGGCCTATGGCCGCGCGCTGTACACCTCCCAACACTTCTACGGCGAATCCCTCAAAATCCGTGGGCGCGAATTCCTCATCGACGACCACTACACCCTCTCCACCGTCTGGCACTTCTTCCAATCCGACAAATCCAAATGGATGACCTTTGGCGTGTTGAAGTGGGAGGAGGGCGAGCAGGTGTTGAAAGCGAAATACTAAACGTGAGACGTGATGTGTGAAACGTGAATTTTCATCACGCATCACGTTTCACGAGTCAAAAATTCATTCCCCAACCTCAATTATTCCTTATGACCTCCCCCCAAACCATCCTCATCACCGGCTCGACCCGCGGCATTGGCCTGGGCATGGCCGCCGAATTCCTCAAGCGTGGGCACAACGTTGTTATTAGCGGGCGCAGTCAGGCCTCTGTGGACAAAGCGGTGGCTGACCTCACGAAAACGTTTGAACCCCGGCACATCTTCGGCTACCCGTGCGATGTCACCTCGCTCGAACAGGTCGAAACTCTCTGGCAGGCATCCGCCGCACGGTTCGGACGCATTGACATCTGGATTAACAACGCCGGACTGGCCCACACCCAAACCCCGATCTGGGAACTGTCGCCATCCACCGTCGAAGCCGTGATTCGGACGAACATGCTCGGCACCTATTATGGATGCCGGGTGGCGATTTTGCACATGCTTAAGCAGGGCCACGGCCAGATTTATAACCTGGAAGGCTTTGGCTCCAACGGCAGGGTGCGCGGCGGCATCACCGTGTACGGTTCCACCAAATCTGCCATCGCCTTTTTTACCAAATCGCTCGCGGACGAACTCAAAAACACCCCGCTCCGGGTTGGCTCCATCCAACCCGGGATGGTTGCCACCGACATGGTGATTGACCAATACAAAGACAAGCCCGAAGAATGGACGCGCATCAAAAAGCTCTTCAACATCTTCGTCGAACGCGTCGAAACCGTCTCCCCCTTCCTCGTCGAACGGATTTTAGCCAACACCAAAAACGGCGCTCACATCACCTTCATGTCCCAAACCAAACTCATGTGGCGCTTCATGACCGCCCCTTTTATCAAACGAAATGTGTTTGATGATTAACCTCCTCCCTCATTAAAAATTCACCGTTCATCATTCACTATTCACAATTCTCCATTCTCATGCCCCCCTCCCCCGCCATCTTCAAAAAAGCCATGTCCCAGTTCGCCTCTGGCGTCACCGTCGTCACCACGCGGCATGGCAACGTCCCCATCGGCATCACCGCCTCGTCATTTTCAAGCCTCAGCCTGGACCCGCCCCTTGTCCTCGTCGCGATTGACAAAAAACTCTTCACCCACGGCGTCATCACCGATTGCGGCTTTTTTGCCATCCACGTCCTCGGCGCGAGCCAGGTCGAACTGGGGATGCGCTTCGCCGGACAACGCCCTGCCCTCAAAGATCGGTTCGCTGACCTGCAAACTTTCACCGCGGCCACGGGCAGTCCCATCCTCCCCGGATGTCTGGCGTGGGTGGACTGCCAGGTGTGGGCGACCTACGATGGGGGGGATCATACGATCTTTGTCGGCGAAGTGAAAGACCTCGACGTGTCCGATCTGGATACCCCCCTCCTCTACCACAACCGGCTCTGGCGGCGCACCGAGGCCCTCGAAACCCCCACCATCCCGGGCGAGGCTACCCTGATCGAAGTTGGCCCCCGCGACGGGCTTCAGCGCGTCGCCTCGTTCATCCCCACGGACCGCAAAGTGGCGATCATCACCGCCCTCGCCGATGCAGGCCTCAAACACATTCAAGCCACCTCATTCGTCCATCCGAAAGTCGTCCCGCAAATGGCCGATGCCGAAGAAGTTGCCGCCCGCCTGCCGCGCGACAATGGCGTCACCTACTCCGCCCTCGTGTTGAACATGAAGGGGTTGGAACGCGCCCACGCCGCGGGCATCACCCACATCGAAACCGGTGTCCCCGCCACGGAAACGCTCGCCCAGAAAAACGCGGGTTACTCCGTCGAAGAAGGAATGGCGTTGATGGGACAAATAATCGCCCGCGGACACGAACTGGGGATGACCGTCCGCGCGGGGGTGCAGGTCGCGTTCGGGTGTGCCTACGAGGGCGCGGTGGATCGCGGGAAAGTCGTCTCCCTCGCGCGGCGCTTCCTCGCGATGGGGGTGGATGAACTTTCGTTGTCCGATTCCGCGGGGCTGGGGAATCCCCAACAAATTCGCCGCACTGTGCAGGAAGTCCTCCCCCTGGCAGGATCCACCCCCGTCGTTTTGCATCTGCACGATACGCGCGGGCAGGGGTTGGCAAACCTCCTCTCCGCCCTTAAATCCGGCGTCATCCGGTTTGACACCTCTTTTGGGGGACTGGGCGGCTGTCCGTTCATCCAAACCGCCAAAGGCAACATTCCCACCGAAGATACCGCCAACATGCTGGCCGACATGGGCCTCCACACCGGCATTGACCTCGCCAAAGTCGCCGCCATTTCGCGGGAGATGGAGGCGTTTTTGGGGGTGGAGTTGCCCGCAAAAATGCATCATTTGATTTGAAACGTGATGCGTGAATAGCACTTCACGTTTCACGAATCACGAAACACGCCTCACCAAAATGCCCCTCGCTCAACAAATCCTCTCTACCCACGCCGCCCGCCCCGTGACCCCTGGCGAAATTGTCATTGTTCCCGTGGATGGGATGATGGCGACGGACGCGACCGCACCGTTTGCGATCAAGGCGTTTCGAGACATGGGGGGGACGCGGGTGTGTGACCCCGCGCGGATCGCGTTGGTGATCGATCATGCCTCCCCCGCGCCCAACGAACGCGTGGCCAACCTGCACCGGATGATGCGCGAGTTCGCCCGCGAGCAGGGGATTAAGCTCTACGATGTGGGCGAGGGCATTTGCCATCAGTTGATGGTCGAAAACGGGCATGTCAAAGCGGGCGATATTTTTCTCGGCGCGGATTCGCATACGCCGACGTATGGCGCGTTGGGGGCGTTTGCGGTGGGGGTGGGGTCCACCGACCTCGCCGCGGCGATGCTCACCGGGCAGGTGTGGCTCAAAGTCCCCCAAAGTATTCTGATCGAGTTGGACGGCGACCTGCCTCCCGGCGTCTCGGCCAAAGACGTGATCCTGTTCCTGACCGGCAAAATCGGCGCGGACGGGGCGAACTACGAGGCCGTCGAGTTCACCGGCCCGCTCGTCCAACGCATGACTCTTGCCTCCCGCATGGTTCTCGCCAACATGGTCGCGGAGATGGGTGCAAAAACTGCGATCATTGACACCACGGGAATCTCCCTCACCCCCCAACCCCCTCTCCCGCGGGGAGAGGGGGAGTCAGACTCCCTCTCCCCGCGGGAGAGGGTTGGGGTGAGGGAAGCCTACAAACAGACCTACTCCTTCAACCTCTCCTCCCTCCGCCCGCAAATCGCCTGCCCCCCCTCCCCGGACAACGTCAAGCCCATTGACGAAGTGATCGGCACAAAAATCCACGCCGCGTTCATCGGCTCCTGCACGAATAGCCGCCTGGAAGACCTGCAAGCCGCCGCAAGCGTCCTGCGCGGGAAAACGCTCGCCCCGGGGATTCGGCTTGTGATCGCCCCTGCGTCTCGCGCGGTGTTCAACGCCGCGCTGGCGGATGGCACGATCCAAACCCTGTCCGAAGCGGGGGCAACGTTCATCCCGTCTGGGTGCGGCCCGTGCGTGGGCACCCATCAAGGCGTCCCCGGCGACGGCGAAGTGATCATCTCCAGCACCAACCGCAACTTCCCCGGGCGGATGGGCAACCCGAAAGCAGAGATCTATCTCGCCTCTCCCGCAGTGGTTGCCGCGGCGGCAGTCGCGGGGGAGATTGTGGAACCGATATTTCGATGATGAAAGATAAACCCATTATTTTCCGGCCCCAATACAAACATATCTTCGTAAAGCATGTCATGCCTTTTGTCGTAGGGTTCTGGCTTGGAACATTAATTTCAATGTTGGTTAGCCGTGAGTTTGATATGGCGGATTTGCTACTTCGGATGGGGGTGTATTTATTTTTGGGAGTGCTGTTGTCTCCAATTCGGTATTTTCTCGCAACCATCGCTATCCGTGACGCCAGTATCGCTGGCCCCATGAAAGCTTTCACGACGGTTGAAATCCCTATCTCAGGTGCAAAATTGCCGGTTTTGCCTGTTCCCTTTCGCACAAACATTTGGGCGAACCCTTTTTATATTGAAGGAACTGATGGGCGAAAAGTTCGTTTAGATTGGGCCTTTACCGAGCAGGAAATTGAAACCATCCTCTCTTTAGTCGCCGAAAGACAAAATCATCCCGCTTAACTTCTCACGTTTCACGCATCACGAATCACGCTCCCATGCACACCTTCGTCTATCCCGACAACATCGATACCGACCGGATCATCCCCGGCAAGTACACCAAAACCCTCGACATGAGTGCCCTCGCCGCACACGTGCTCGAAGACCTCGACCCGAATTTTGCGCGCACCGTCCAACCGGGGGACACTCTCGTCGCTGGGTGGAATTTTGGGTGCGGTTCGTCGCGGGAACAGGCCCCCATCGCCCTCAAAGCGGCGGGCGTGTCGGTCGTGGTTGCCAAGTCCTTCGCCCGGATTTTTTACCGGAATGCGATCAACATCGGCCTCCCCCTCGTCGAACTAGGCGAACACGATATTCAGCCGGGGGCGCAAGTCACAGTGGATATGGCAAACGGCCTCGTTCGCGACGACTCTGGGAAAACCTACCTCGCCGCTAAAATGCCAGAGGTAATGATGGCAATTTTGGAAGCGGGAGGGTTGGTGGGGTATTTGAAGAAGAATAAGACGTATAAAAAAATGTGATGCGAGACACGTGATTCGTGATTCGTGAGATCAAATTCACGAATCACGAATCACGTGTCTCGGCCCCATTCTATGCCCCTCCCCTCCTCCCCCCTCACCCCCCTCTCCGGTCTCCGGGTGCTAGAATTTACCCATGCCGTGCTTGGCCCGATGTGTGGGTTGATGTTGGCCGATTTTGGGGCGGAAGTCATTCGGGTTGAGCCACCTACAGGCGATCCCACGCGCACCTTGAAAGGGTTCGGCATGGGGTATTACCCGTTTTTTAATCGGAATAAAAAGAGCCTGGCGGTGGACCTCAAAACTGAACATGGACGCGCCATCATCCAAAAACTACTCACCACCACCGATATCCTCATCGAAAACTTCGGCCCTGGCACGATGGATCGTCTTGGCCTTGGCTATGATGCACTCGCCACAAATCACTCATCTTTGATCTACGCGTCCCTCAAAGGATTCATGCCTGGCCCCTACGAACATCGCGCCGCCCTCGATGAGGTGGTGCAGATGATGTCCGGGTTGGCGTATATGACCGGGCCGCCGGGGCAACCGCTCCGCGCGGGGGCGTCGATCATTGACATTATGGGAGGAATGTACGGGGCGTTTGGGGTGCTGTTGGCGTTGAAGGAGCGAGAAACGACTGGGCGCGGGCAACTCGTGCGGGGGGCGTTGTTTGAGACGGCGGCGTTTGTGATGGGGCATCACATGGCGTATTCCGCGATGTCCGGTGAACCGGTGCCGCCGATGCCCGCGCGGGTGAGCGCGTGGGCGGTTTATCACCAGTTTGAAACGGCGGATGGGGCGCGGGTATTCATTGGGGTGACGAGTGACGCGCAATGGGGGCGGTTTTGCGAGGCGTTTGAAAAGGAAGTCTGGCGTGCGGACGAACGGTTGACGACGAACAATGCCCGGATCGACGCCCGCGAATGGTTGTTGCCTATGATCCGGGAGATGATCGGGGGGATGACACAGGCCGATGTACTGGAACGGTGCGAGCGGGCGGGGGTGCCGTTTTCGCCCATTGCCCGGCCCGAGGATTTGTTCGATGATCTGCAGTTGATCGGGGGCGGGAGTCTGTTGGAGACCCTGTTGCCGAACGGGATGACGGTCCCCTTGCCGCGCCAGCCGTTGGCGTTGGATGGGCGCGTGGGCGCGGTGCGCCTCCCCCCGCCGGGGTTGGGGGCACACACGCAAGAGATTTTGATTGGGTTGGGGTTCGAACTGGCTGAGATTGAAGGGTGGTTGGCGCAGGGGATCGTTGCCAGAATGCGCGATTAGAGGATACCCGCCTGGTGGAGTTCGGCGATTTGATCCGCTGTCATTCCCAATAAATCTTTGAAAATTTCTTGTGAATGCTGACCCAGGAGGGGTGGGGGAGCATAGGAATCCTCATGCTCGGACATTTTGACCGGGTTGCCGGGGACGCGGTACGTGCCGCCAAGGGGATGTTCGACCTCGACAACCATGTTGCGGTTCAGGACTTGGGCATCGGTGAGGGCCTGGGCCATGTTGTAGACGGGGGCGGAGGGGATGCGGGCGGCGTTGAGTTTTTCCATCCAGTAGGCCTGGGTGTTGGTGAGGAAGATTTCGGACAGGCGGTGGGTGATGGTGTCGCGGTTTTTCAACCGTCCAGGTTGGTGATGGTTTTCTTCGGTGTTCAGGTCGGGGGCGTTGACCACGTCCATCAGATTGAGCCAAAAATTGTCGGTGATGACGGCGATGATGATGTACCCGTCCTGGCAGGGGTAGGAGTCGTAGGGGACGTGGGTGAAGTGGGCGTTGCCAAGCATGGTGGGGATTTCGCCGGAGAGCATGTGCATGGTGGCGTGATAGTTCAACATGCTGATTTGGGTGTCGAGCATGGAAATGTCCACATGTTGGCCGCGTCCGGTGTGTTCGCGGGCGGCGACCGCGGCCAGGACGCCGATCACGCCCATCATTCCCCCGCCGAGATCGCCAATCGGGATGCCAGAGCGGGTGGGGGGGCCGCCCGGTTGTCCGGTGATGGACATATTTCCCCCCATCGCCTGGGCGACCATGTCGAACGCGGGGCGTGTGCTCCCCGGTCCGGTTTCCCCAAAGCCGGTGATAGAGCAGGTGATGATCCGGGGATTGATCTCGGATAGGTGCGTATAGCCAATAAGGAGTTTGTCCGTAACCCCTGCACTGAAATTGGAGAGGACAACATCGGAGATTTTGACAAGCTCGTAAAAAATCGCCCGCCCTTTTTCGTGTTTGAGGTCAAGCGTGACGGATTTTTTGTTCCGATTGAGGGTGAGAAAGTACGATCCCATGCCGTGCAGGCTGTTTTTGGGGTCTTTGGCTTGTAGGGCGCGGGTGCCTTCGCCTTTGGCAGGGGGTTCGATTTTGATCGTGTCCATGCCCAGGTCGGCAAGGAGCATGCCCGCGTAGGGGCCGGAGAGCATGTGGGTGAGGTCGAGGAGGCGGAGGTGGGAGAGGGATTTCATGGGGTGTGAGGCGTGATGCGTGAATTAGGGGAGGGGGATGTTTTCCAGATATTCTAACACCTCCCCTTTCCCAACCACATCCCCATACTTGCTATGGATATCAAATAAGTTCGCCTCATGTGGTGCGGGATGCCGATCTCCGACACACTCCCTCGGCACAATGACCCGAAACCCGTACTGCATCCCATCCACCGCCGTCGCGCGGACGCACCCGCTCGTCGAACACCCGGTCAAAATGATCGTATCCACCCCCTGCGCGGTGAGCATCGCCGCGAGGGAGGTGCCGAAAAAGGCGCTGGCGTATTGTTTGACCAGGATCACATCGTTTTCCGCGGGCGGAAGTTCGGGGACGATCTCCGCGAGGGGTTCGCCAGGGATCATCGTGCGGAGGACGGGGACTTTTTGGACGAAGATGCCGCCGTCCGCCCCGCTGGGATGATAGAGCACCTTGGTATAAATGACGGGGATGCCTTTCGCCCGCGCCCGATCCAGCAGGGCCACCGTTTCTCCGACCGCTTGCACCACCCCGTCCGCGTACAGCGCCGCGCCGGGGGTAGTGTACGCCAAAATAAAATCCACCACGAGCACAGCGGGCTTTTTCCCAAACCCGATCCGGCCATCAAACACGCCGGAGTAGTTTTGTTGAAGATTGGATTGTGTCATACGATTGCTCCAGATACATATCGTGAAACATGATACGTGAATTTGACTTCACGAATCACGTTTCACGTTTCACGAACCATATAAGCCTCTACATCCTCCCTCGAAATCACCGACAACGGCTCCGGCAAGGCGCCCAGCGCAAACCATCCAATCGCTGAACACTTCTCCAGTTCGACGATACGCGGTTCCCCGCGCGTGTGGCGGGCGAGGAAGGTTGGGGAAACCCAATGTTGGCCCTCCTCCGGCAGAATGTGATCGGCGACGTGGAGCAGTTCGACGACCTCGATCTCCATCTCGTACTCCTCGCGGAACTCCCGCACAATCGCCTCCGCCAACGTCTCGCCAAAATCCACCTTGCCCCCGGGGAATTCCCAGCACCCGCGCTCGTTCGTTGCCTTTGGCCCGCGCTGACTCAAAAACACCTCTCCTTTTTCATTAAACGTCATTGCGCCCACCCCCACGCCGATGTAATCAATGCCTGGTTTCAAATGGGTACTCCAGAAAAGAATTTTGTGATTCGTGATGCGTGATACGTGATTCGTGATGCGTGAAGTAAAAATTCACGCATCACGAATCACGCATCATGTTTTACTTCAACCTCAACGGCACCTCACCCCCCACACTCCTCCGCACATGCCCGCTCAACTTCCACGCCGCGAAGGCAAACGCGCCCGTCGAAAAGGTGTTGATGATCTGCTCCACCCATTGCAAAGCGACGGTTTGACTTGGAATCCGTCCCATTCCGCTGAGAACAAACACCAGCAAGATGTTGACGAAAAATAACCCGGCGGCGAGCTTTAACCCCTCCTGCCGTGCGTGGCGAATGAACAACGCACTAGCCCACACGTTCGCAATCGTCGTCGTGGCGAGCAAAATGTACACCCACGTCCGCCCCGTTTGGGTGAACCCGGTGTACCCGGCTCCGAGGGTTGCTAACCCCAACAAAACCGCCGGGAAAACCCAGGTTTGTTGGATGGGTTGACCGTTGACCGCGCGCTGTGCCTCGCCCGTCGCCCAGGCAAGCAAAATGAATCCGGGGGCCAGGAAGACGAACAACAGATCATCCAACCCAATAATGTCCGTGCCGGTGGCGGCGATCACGATCTTCCATGCGACTTTTGTCAACCCACCGAGCGTGATCAGGATCGCGCCGAGGGTGGCGCGCCCCCGCGCGGGGCTGTGCATTCCCCCAATCATCCGGGCAAGCAAAATCAGGCCGATGCCGAAAAAAATGACGGGAACAAGATCTTCGAGGGCGAGGGAGAGGGGGTAGGTTTCCATGATGAGTGAGCCTTTGGGAGGAAAAATGTGATGCGTGAAAATGATTCGTGATTCGTGAATTTTAAACCTCACGCATCACGTTTCACGAATCATTTTTACGCGGATTATGCTCGTCACCATCCCTCCCGCAATCCCAATCTCCCCGATGTTGGCGATGAACGGGACGCCCATGATTCCGGCAGTGATGAACATGAGCAGTGATCCTAAGAAAAGCCAGGGCCATTTGGCTTGTCGCCAAAGGACGACACCAAAGATTAGGAGAAAGATGATCGTCAAAATTGCGGGAAGTGGCGGACCTGGGATAAGATGAAAATCGTTGACGTAGCGTAACACGCCCATTTGTTGCTGAGGGACAAGATTCAGGTTGAGGATGTCCACATACACGCCGTACCCGATGAGGAGGGTGGCGATGAGGCAAATGACGGTGTGCCATACCTTTGACTGTGCCCATCGGACGCCCGCCAGCCGCAGAATGCCAAACGCCGAAATGATCATCGTCGGCGTGAACAGCGCGTGGATGGCGTAGCGCGGCCAACTCAACGCTTTCGTTAATTCACTCTCGCCCAACAACGCCCCCGCCGAAATGGCGAGGTTGTCGTAGGTCAATCCGTACACCACGCCGAGAATCAGCACGGCGTAGCTTGAAAAATACTTGCGCGTGTACCGTGTGCCCGTGATGGCAATGCCCAATTGAATGAGGCCGACGACAATAAAAATCAGGTTGATCATGGCGTTATTCCGTAAAAAAGGATTGCAGGTATTTACTCAGGCCAGCCCCTAAAGGTTTTGTTTGCAAGAACAGACCATAAAAAAATGCGGTCGAGAAAAACCTTTAGGGTCTGAGAAAATATGATTGCAGAATGTCTGCGACAAGGTCGGGTTGTAAATCACAAAGGTACGTCCCCGCCTCCGGGAGGACGCGCATTTCGCCGTGTTGGAGGAGGGCGAAGGTGGGTTCCAGGCTGGCGCGGAGGGTGTCGTGCTCTCCGGCCATGACGAGGATCGGGAGGGTTAACCCCGCGAGGCGTCCGGCGAAGTCGTAATCGAACGCGGCTTGATAGGTTTCGTGATACCGATCCGCACGGAGGGTGAGGAGCGTTTCGCGGTGGGTCAAGGTGAGCGGGGCTTGCGGGGCACGTCCGCGGAGGCGTTGCCAGACGGGGAGCAGATGATCACCGTTTTCGGTCAGGGCAAGGGGGCGTAATCCCGCGGCGAGTTGGGCTTTTTGCGCTTCGCTCATCAACGGTGGCCCGGAGAGGATCATCTTCCGCACCAGATTCGGGTATGCCGCCGCGAGTTCCACGGCAATCGCCGCGCCAGTGTGATGCCCGAAGACGAAACACTTGTCTATGGAAAGGGTTTTGAGCATGGCGTAAATGACCTCAGCATAAAACGGGATGCTCGGAGACATTTCCGGGTCAAACGATTCCCCGTACCCCGGCGTGTCGGGAGCCAACAGCCAACATGTATCCCCCAGCAGACGCATGATCTCTTCAAACATTGCCGATGAACTCGCCGTTTGGTGCAACAGCACGACGGGCATCCCCGCGCGCGTGGGAGTCATGCGGTAATGCACCTGTCCAAAGGCGGTTTGAGCATAGCTTTTGATGAGTTGAATTGTCATAATGTTATGACAATTATAACCATAAACGCCTGAAATGTGTTGGGGTGAGATGGGCAAGAACGAGGTTTTTTTGTCAAACGGAGAAAATTCCCGCTCGCCTCGTCCGTACATTGTAGCGACTTTCCCCACCCACAAAACCGAGCTAAAAAAGCCGGATTCATCCGGCGTTGTTGGGTAGCCGGGGGACTTCATCCCCCGGCGGGCCGAACAAAATTATCACCCCATACAAACGAAAAACGCGGCCTTTCCCAACCCCTTAACCCAAAAGCCGCCTGCATATGCAGGCGGCTTTTCGGTTGGGACGATCAATTTTGCGAAAACGCAGTCGTCAGTTTTCCCTGCCCATTCGGGGATGCCTCTGTGGGCACCGCTTCCGGCGCTTCGCCGCGCCAGAATTGGCTCATGTAAATGTCGTAATAAAACCCCTTCTTCGCCAGCAGTTCGTCGTGTTTGCCACGCTCGACAATCAACCCTTTGTTCAGCACCAGCACTTCGTCGGCGTTGCGGATGGTGCTCAGGCGGTGGGCGATGACGAACGACGTGCGCCCCGCGAGGAGTTTTTCCAACGCTTGCTGGATCAACTGCTCGGTGCGGGTGTCCACGGAACTGGTCGCCTCGTCGAGGATCAGGATGCGCGGGTCGGCGAGGGCGGCGCGGGCGATGGAGATCAACTGCCGTTGCCCCTGGCTCAGGCCGGAGCCGCGTTCCCCCAACACCGTCTGGTAGCCATCTTGCAGGCGTTCGATGAACGTGTCCGCGCGGGCAAGTTTCGCGGCGGCGATCACTTCCTCGTCGGTCGCGGCGGGGCGGCCAAAGCGGATATTTTCCATCACCGTCGTGCTGAACAGGAAACTGTCTTGCAAAACGATCCCGATCTGACGGCGCAGGCTTTCCATCGTGACCTCGCGGACATCCTGCCCGTCAATTTTCACGCTCCCGGACTTCACGTCGTAAAAGCGCGGGATCAGGTTGATGATCGTGGTTTTCCCCGCCCCGGTCGGGCCGACGATGGCGATGGTTTTCCCCGGTTCGGCGGTGAAACTGATCCCGTTCAGGACCGGTTCGCCCGATTTGTATTCGTACCCAACTTTGTCAAACACCACTTCGCCCCGAATTTGCGGGATGTCTTTCGCATTCGGACGGTTTTGGATGCCCGGTTCTTCGTCGAGCACGTTGAAAATGCGTTCGGCCCCAGCGACAGCGTTTTGCAGGTTCGTCCACAGAATGGAAATTTGCTGAATCGGCTGGTTGAACCGTTGCACGTACGCGAGATAGGTGATGACCAGCCCCAACGATACACTGGTCCCCCACAATTCTCCACCATTGAGCAAGATCATGCCCCCGACCCCGACGACGACGGCGAGCGCGATGTACCCCAACCCCTCCAACACCGGCGCGAGCGCACTCGTGAACGCCACCGCGCGGATGTTCGCATCCCGGTTCGCGGCGTTTGTCAGTTTGAACTGTTCGATATTTTCATCCGCCCGGTTGAACGCCTGCACCTCGCGCACCGCGGAGATGCCCTCTTGCAGTTCGGCGTTGATGCTCCCCATCTCTTCGCGGGTTTTGCGGAAAGCTTTGCGCGCCTGGCTGGAAAACCAATTGGTGGCAAAAAGCATCACCGGGGCGATGGCCAGACTCAACAACGCAAAGGGCACGCTCCGCACGAGCATGTTGTACGCTGTCCAAACGATGAGCAAAATCCCGCTCAGCACGTTGATCAGGGCGAAAGAAATCGCTTGCTGGATGGTTTCAGAGTCGTTGGTGATGCGGCTCATCAGATCACCGGCCTCGTTTTCGCTGTAATAACTGAGGGAGAGGCGGTGCAGATGGGCGAACACGTTCACGCGCAGGTTGGTGAGCACACTTTGTCCGGCCAGAGTCATGGACAGAAAGGTCAACCCGGTCAGGACCGCGCCGACCACGTACAGGCCGATGACGATGGCGATCATTCGCCCCAACCCGGCGATGCGGGATTCGGGAGTCAGGTCGGCGCTGTTATCCGGCGGGGTTGGGAAATCCCCCAGTGTGAACAGCCCCCGCAAGACCGTTTGGGTGAGGCTTTCGGGTTCGTGCCCCGCGCGGAACCAACAATTCGACTCCGCGGTGGTTTCGGAATCCCCCGCCCCCGGAAATGAAAATCCACTGGCCGAAGAGGGGGCCAAATAACAATCCACCACCTGCCCGATCACATCCGGCGCGGTGACTTGCGTCCACGTCGAGGCGATCACAAACACCGCCACGAGCAACAGCAAGGGCCAATAAGGTTTGAAGTATCCCCCAAATCGTTTGAGGGTATCGGACACACGCGTGACTTTGAGTGTATCCTGGCTAAAAATACGGCGCAGGCCGTCTTGTCCACCGAACATAGGGAACTCCTAATGGTGAATGATGAATTGGGAATAATTAATGGTTAAGGAATTCACAATTCATCCTTCAATATTCACAATTTTTATGCTGTCTCAACCGCCGCATCCCCAACCAGCTGGGAATTGTAGATTTGGGCGTAGATTTCGCTGTTTTCCATCAGATCGGCGTGTTTGCCGCGGGCGACAATGGCGCCTTTTTCGAGGACGAGAATCTGATCGGCGTTGATGACGGTGCTGATGCGCTGGGCGATGACGAAACTGGTGCGGCCTTTCATCAGCAGGTCCAACGCCCGTTGGATTTTTGCTTCCGTGGCGAGGTCCACGCTACTGGTGGAGTCGTCCAGGATCAGGATGCGGGGGTTGAGGAGCAACGCGCGGGCGATGGCGATGCGCTGTTTTTGCCCCCCACTCAGGGTCGTGCCGCGCTCCCCGACCGGGGTGTTGTACCCCTGTGGGAACCCGGAGATAAATTCGTGGGCGGCGGCGGCTTTGGCGGCCTCGATCACTTCTTCCAGCGTGGCATCCGGTCTGCCATAAGCAATGTTGTCCTGAATGGTGCCGCTGAACAGGTTGGTTTCTTGCAGAACGATGCCGATTTGCGAGCGAAGGGAATCGAGAGTCAGGTCGCGTAAATCCACGCCTTCGACCTTGATACTGCCTTCGGAGGGGTCGTAAAACCGGGGGATCAGGTTGATGATCGTAGTTTTTCCCGATCCGGTGGCACCGAGCAGGGCGACCGTTTCCCCCGCTTTGGCCTCGAACGAGACGTTACGGAGCACGGGATCGCCGCTGGAGTAGTAGCGGAAAGAGACGTTGTCGAATTGGACATTGCCTTCGAGGGGGAGCGTGCGGGCAGTGGGCTTGTCTTCGACATCATTTTTGGCGTCGAGGATTTCAAAAACCCGTGCGGCGGACGCGGACGCCTGCCCCAACTGGGTGATGACAAACCCTAACTGGGCAATGGGCAGGAACAGGTACACGAGGTAGAGACTGAATTCCTGCCACTCGCCGAGGGTGAGGGTGGCGTTGACGATCTGCCGCCCGCCGAAGTAGAGGATCGCGGCCTGCCCGAGGTTGGCGACCATGAAAATCAACGGGAAAAGGAAGGTAAACAGGCGCGCGAGTTGAATTTGTTGCGCTTTGACGATGTCCGCCGATTTGTTGAACTTTTCCTGTTCTTCTTTCTCGCGGGCAAAGGCTTTGATGACTTTGATCCCGGCGAGGTTTTCTTGCAAGATGGTGTTCAGGTTGGAGAGTTTGATCTGCACCTGGACGAACATCGGGCGACTGGCGGTGCCGAAAAACATAAACAGCACCATTGCGAGGGGCAGGATCGGCAAGGCAACCAGGGCGAGCTGAACGTTCGTCGTAAAGAGCAGGATCAGCGTGCCGACAAGCAGGACGATGGACCCGACCAGTTGGAGCAACCCTTGCCCGATGAACAGCCGGACTTTTTCGATGTCGTCCGTGGCGCGGATCATCAACTGCCCGGTCTGGTTTTGGTCGTGGTAGGAAAAGGACAGTTTTTGGATTTTGGAATACAGGTCGTTGCGTAAGTCGAACGCGACGTGTTGGGAGTTGCGTTCGGCCCAGTACACCTGTAAAAACGCAAACAACCCCCGGAAGATCGCAAAAATCACGATGGCAATGACGGCGGTGATCAACGCGCGGGGGGCATCGGTTTTGTCGAAGGTCAACTGCTCGGTGAGTTGGTCGAAGGACCAATCGGACGGTTTGCCGAGTAAATCTAAAATTTGGGGCAGGGCCTGGGCGCGAAAAGCCGCCGGAATTTTGTCCAGGCCGCTCAAGATGGCATCTGCCACCACGCCCGAACTCACGGCGTCAATGATATTCCGAATCATGCGCGGTACAGCCAACTGCGCCAACGTCGCGATGACCAGGAAAAAGTAGGGGAAAAAGGCCTCGCGGCGATATTTTTGTAGGTAGCGGATTGCCCGACCGAGCGCGCCCTTTTGGGCAGGGTCGGTGGGTGGGCCGCCGCGTCGCCCGCGCGGGCCGGGGCGACCATTGGGGGGGGGATTATTCAAAGCAACCTCCTGGGAAAGCGGATTGGGTTTCGACACTATTTGTCATGTTCTGCATCCGTTCGGCTCCCGATATTTTTTATCGTATCGTTTAAGCGGGTCAAAGCCGCCACAATCTGATCCCGTGCCGCTTCGGGCAGGGTCTCGCCAATGGTCTCCATCCACTAGCGGCGCAACGCAATGACTTCGTTCACCAGCCGTTTGCCTTCTGCGGTGAGCGAAATCCGTTTGATCCGGCGGTCGTTGGGGTCTTCCACCCGATCAATCAGCCCTTGTTCGACCATTCGCTGAACCATCTGGCTGGCCGCGGCGGGGGTGATGCCCAAATGGTCGCTGATGTCGGAGATGATGAAGGGTTCATGGTAGTGCAGGCGCATTAACAGCCCAAAATGCGCCATCGTCAGCCCATTTTGGCGTGCAAAATGTTCCATCTCGCGCATGGTGTGGGACATGAACAGGCCCACTAAGGTATGAAAGGCGTCAACAAAATTGTTTGGTGTAGTCATGGTTAAGAGACGTAATTAGTTAAGAGCACTGAAATATATCCACTTCAGTGTCTATTCGCAAGAGGTGAAATGTTAGTTTATTATAAGAAGTATTTAAAAAATATCCCCTCTTTTCTTACTCGTGCAGAAACCGGGCTTATTTTTCCCCGACCATAGGCCCGCACAACCACCACGGACGTCCCTGAATCAACTCCGTGTTGTACGACATCATCTTAAACCGCGCCGTTTCGGGGTGGATGTCAGCGGTGAACAACCCCACCTCGCGCGGGGCGCGGAAAACGCGCGGCTCGTTGATCGTGCCCGTAAATTCCCTGTCCTTCCACGGGGTGAAAATCTGAAAATCCCTCCACTGCGTGATGATCAAACTGCCCCCGAACGCCTTCGGACGGGTCGCCGCAACTACACAAACCCGGTTTTCCGCGGAGCGCCCTACCAAACCGAGTTCCACCTCCCACGCTTCCTTCGCCTCGAACGGAATCGCAAGCACATCCACCCCCCGGATCGCCAACACCTTCGCGACCTCGGGATAAAGGCTATCGTCCCCCACGATGATCCCCAGCCGCCCCCAAGGGAGGTCAATCGTATGAATTTCGTCTCCAAAATAGGTGACCGAGGGATAGGATTTGGAAGCGTGTAGTTGAGGTTGGCACAAAGAAATCCCATTCTTCGTCAGGAGAACTCCAAAATGGGCCGCATCTTCTCTAAAAGAGGTACATACCGCAAGTTCAGAATTGCCAATAGCGTCCCACAGCGTTTGAGGGCGAAATCTAGGGTCAGGCTCTCCAGCAAGTTCAGGGAGAACGAGGAGCGAAATATTCTGCGAGGCGGCATCTCGAATAGCGTTCAGGATATCGTCTAAGCTTTTTTCATCCTGATCAGGCTGGTATACAGCCGCTTTAATTGACTCCGCTCTGGTGTGAGCGGGCAATTGCACCGGTTCTTCGGCGATTTCTTTGTACAACGCGGGGCGGCGGGCGTGGAAAATGTGGGTGCCATCCGGGCGGCATTTGTCGTCTGCCTGGGCGAGATCGACGTCGGCGAAGATCACCGCTTCCTCGCGGAGGGGGGCTTTGGCGAGCACCGTGCCGTCCGGGGCGACGATCTGGCTTTCGCCCGCGCCGTACAGGATGTTTGCCGGAACACCCAATCGTTCCGCGGCGGCGTCCAGTTGGTCAAGCGGAACCAGCGCCCCGACCTTGTTCGCGGAGACGACAAACACCTTGTTTTCCGGGGCGCGGATGGGGATGTGTAAACTGGCTTCGTCAAAGGCGAACGAGTTCAAGCTATTGCAGAGGATTTGCGCGCCGCGCACCGCCAACCCGCGCGGCGTCTCCATCGTTACCCCGTCCCGGCACATGAACAGGCCGAGGCGTCCGATGGCAGTTTCCGCGATGGGGGCCACGTCCAACGCGCGGTCGAAGAACAGATTTTCCCGCCCCATCAGGGTTTGTTTATCCGCGTGCATGATCTGTTCCCCGTCCGGGCCGAAGAGAAAACTGGTGATCGTGATGCGAGGGTGCTCGCGTTTTACGGTCACATTGACGATGACATGCATCCGATGCTCTTTCGCTTTCGCCGCGATGGCTTGCAAAAAAGGGCCGTTTTCTTCGACCGCAAATTCCCACGCTTCGTCTTTGTTTGCATACCAGGACAGGCGGTTGCAAAACTCGGGGGTGACGACGAGATCAGGCTGGTGTGCGGCGGCCTGATCGAGCAGGCGCAGGCACGCGGCGAGGTTGGCTTCCACGTCGGTAGTGGTGGCGTATTGGATGGCGGAAAGACGGGGCATGGGGACTCCTGGGAGGATGACACGTGAAACGTGATGCGTGAAAAGAAAATTCGCGTATCACGCATCACGCTTCACGTGTCAATTTTTAAGGCCGAAGCATGAGATGGCTGATCACCGGATGATGATCGGAGCTTTGGTTGTTGCCGACAACAGTGTGCGTGGACAGGAATTCGGCGCTGTGCCAGATGTAGTCTACGCGTTGGTAGGGAATCGGGATGAAACTGGAGATGCTCGTATGCCCACTGCCCCATCCGCTTTCTTTGAAACTGTCGGTGAACATCTCGGACATCGCAGTGTAGGTGGCGGAGGTGTCCAGCATGTTGCAGTCACATAAAACGAGGATGGGTTCATCCAGGCCGGTAATTTCTTCGCGGAGGCGTTGTACCTGATACGCGCGTTGGCCGAAACGTTCGGTGGCGAGAGCGGGCGCACCGGCCAGCGTTTGTTGGAGGAGGTTGTTAGCGGTGAAGTGAACGATAAAGACATGGACACGCCGCCCATTCCAATTAATGACGGCGTGCATGGCGCGTTCTTCGGGCGGGAAGGAGAACCGTTCCACGGACAGGATGGGGTAGCGGCTGACCAAGCCCACATCTGACCGGGCGCCTGTAAATTCGGCAAAGGTGTTATATGGGTAGGCGGCCAACAGCCCCGCGTCAAGCGGAGGTATGTTATGTCGAGAGAGTTCCTGAAAACCAATGATGTCCGGGGCGGCTTCGACCACCACGTCAATGATCTGTTGAGGATTCCGGTTTGTGACGAGGACGTTGTAGGTCATGGCGCGTAAGGCGGGGTGGGAGGCGGTCCACGCGCGGGGAAATTTGGGGAGGTAGAGCTGTCCCCAAAAAATGAGAAAGACCGCCAACGGAACCGCGAGACTCAGCAGTGCCTTTTTTTCATTTCGGAAAAGGGCCATGAGGATCAAAAAGGGCAGAGGCACAAAATAGTATTCCGCCAGCATATTCAGCAGGGCGAAAAGCCAAAACCGATCTTGGATAAGCCAACGGCTCAAAGCCCAAACGAGGATGAACCCTGCGTAGATCAGGCTCACTTTGTGGCGGAATGAATTCATCGCGGTGTTTTCCAGTCAAAAGGGAGTTGGGGCGATTATACCAACAATGACATAATGTTATAACATTTGCTGTGGGGAGCGGAAAATTCTTGTTTATTCTGTTGAAACTTTCTAGTCCATCCCCGCCCGACGCACCTCCACCCTCTCAAAAACACCCTTTTCCCTTGACAAATCATAAACCATCTTATATATTCATCCGGTTTGATAATTAAGTAAACTTAATGATTAAGATGATAACCCAGGCTTAGAGAGGAAACTCCCCTACCCTTTTTTCGGGCTAACCCTTACCCTGAGTAGTTACCGATTAAGAAGGATTGATTGTAGATGAACGAAATCGAAGTGACCGGAAGATTAGAAAAATTGTTAGAAACCTTTATGCGTCGTTCGATGCACAATTTTATTTTGTCTGCCAAAGAACGCGGGCTTTCCATGTCGCAGATTGGCGCACTGTTTGTCATTCACCGGAAAGGATCGTGCGGCGTGTCCGATATCGGCGATCACTTGGGGATCACCGCGGCCGCGACGAGCCAGATGCTTAATCGCCTTGTTGAACAGGATTTGATCGAACGCACCGAAGACCCCGTAGACCGCCGCTTAAAACGCATCGTCCTGACCCCCGACGGAACGCAGACCCTCCAAGACAGCGTCCGCGCCCGTCAAAACTGGCTCCATCGCCTGGCCGTTACCCTGACCCCGGAAGAACAGGAGCATGTCAGTCGCGCCCTTCAATTGTTATTAGAAAAAGCCAGCCAGCTCGATACACCCATCCCCGAAGTGGTTGAATGATTCGATAAAGAATTCGTAATTACTCACCAAGCGTAGGAAATTCCGAAAAAAAAGGAGATTTATCCATATGATACGAATTGCAAGATACTTGCGCCCTTACCTGTTGATGTTTGTGGCCTCGGTCATCCTGCTCTATATCCAGGCCCAACTCGACCTGGCCCTGCCGGATTACCTATCCCAAATCGTCAACACGGGCATCCAGCAAAACGGCGTCGAAAGCCCCGTGCCCTCCGCCATCCGCCAAAGCGAGATGGAACGGGTGACGCTCTTCCTTACCGATGCCGATAAAACCGCCGTGCTGAACGCCTACACCCTCCTCGAACCCGGCTCCCCCGCGGCGGCCCCCTATCTCGAACAATACCCCCTCCTCGCAGACGAACCCGTTTACGTCCTCAAAGACCTGACCCCAGACGCCAAAGACGCCCTGACGCAACCCCTAGCGAAAGCATTACTCGTCGTCTCCGCCCTCGAACAGGCCGCCGCAGACCCCGAAAAAGCGGCCCAGTTCGGCGGGGGACCGTTTGACCTCTCGAAGCTCCCCCCCGGGATGGATTTGTTCACCCTCTTGGGACAGCTTCCCGCATCCCAGCGGGCTGAGATTTCCAACTCCATCAACGAACAGTTTGCCAGTCTGGACGAAAAAATGCTCAACCAATCGGCGGCCGTCGCGGTCAAAGCCGAGTACGAAGCGCTGGGCGTGGACATCGGTCTCTTGCAAACGAACTATGTGTTGCGAGTGGGCGCGATCATGTTGGGCGTGACCCTGCTCTCGGTCATGTGTACGATTACAGTCGGCTATCTCTCTGCCAAAATTGCGGCAGGCGTGGGCCACGATCTTCGCCGGGATGTGTTCAAAAAAGTCGAAAGTTTCTCCAACGCCGAGTTCGATAAAATCCCTACCGCCTCCCTCATCACCCGTTCGACCAACGACATCACCCAATTGCAAATGGTCACGATGTTCATGGTGCGGTTAGTGTTCTACGCCCCGATCATGGGGTTTGGCGGTATCATTCGCGCCGCGGGCAAAGGCTCCTCCATGTGGTGGACCATTGCCCTGGCGGTGGTGGTGCTCGTCAGCGTGATCGTCACGGTCATGGTTATTTCACTGCCCAAATTCCGCATCATGCAAAAGCTGATTGACCGGCTGAACCTGGTCGCCCGCGAAAACCTGTCCGGCATGATGGTCATCCGTGCCTTCAACATGCAGGGGTTTGAAGAAGACCGTTTCGACAAAGCCAACCTTGATCTGACCGCCAACACCCTCTTCATCACCCGCGTGATGGCGATCATGATGCCGATCATGATGATGATTATGAACGTGTTGACCGTC